>CANBSW010000072.1 GCA_947372235.1 Chitinophagaceae bacterium
GTATAATCGATACCCTCAGCCGTAAAAACATAGGTATTACTGGGCTGAGGGCTGCCATTGTACATACCATCCCAGCCTTTTCCTATTTCTGTTGTACTGAATAATAATTGCCCCCAGCGATTATAGATCCTGAAATAAGTAAGCTGACTGATACCTGCCATTATAGGACGAAGTATATCATTCTTACCATCACTGTTGGGCGTAAAGGCAGATGGTACAAATATTTCGGGTCCTGTTTTAAAAATTCTTACCACTACTTCATCATCCGAAAAGCAACCATTGGCATCAAATACCCTTACGCGATATCTGATTGAATCAATGCCTGCATCAAGAGTGGTTAAAGGGTTTGCAATAGCTGTATTGTTCAATCCCGTTTCCGGGCTCCATAAATAACGAACACCGCCGGTAGCCGTTAACTGTAAAGGTTGTTTTTGAATAGCGAATGTGTCCCGGCCCGCATTGGCAATTACCGTGGGTGCAACCGTAACAACAATGGTATCACTAACGGGTTTGGGGCAACCCAATGTATCTGATACTTTCAAAATATAAGCAGTTGTTTTGGATGGCCCCGCTACCGGAGAAGTTACTGAAGCATTGATCAGCGAACTTATGGGAGTCCAGCTAAAAGTAGATCCGGTAACAGAACTGCGTAACAGTATCCTGCTTCCCAAACAGATCGTGGTATCCGGCCCAACTACTGCAACGGGATAAGGTACCACTTTGAGCAACACACTATCCTTATCCTCACATTTTCCAAGGTTGGCCGTTACAAAATACCGGGTGGTAACCAAAGGTTGAACAGATGGATATTTTATGTTAGCCGGTGTTGCACCCGTAGAACTTTTCCATTGGTATCCTAATGCATCACTCACCGGATGCAGTTGAAATACATCTGTTTTGCAAACCACAGAATCCTTACCCAGCTTTACTTTGATAAAGGGCAGCACATTCACCGTAATGGTATCTGAATTGATACAGCCATTGTCGTTAACAGATACAATATACTTTGTGGTGTCTTTAGGAAACACGACCGGATCGGCCGTATTGGGAAATAAGATATTCTTATTGGGCAACCAGGAATAAATACCGGGGTTTGGTACATGTATGGGTAACGAATCAATACTGCATATCAAAGTATCTCTGAAAGGGATCTGTAGTAAAGGTTTATCGCGAACCAAATAATCTACATGCAAACTGTCAATACATCCTTTACTGTTGGTTACAACAAGCCCTACATTTTTTAAAGCAGGTTGCGGATAAGTGTACGTTGGATTTTTTAATATAGATGTATCGGCATCAGTGGTAGGCTCACCAAAATCCCAGCGCCAGCTGTCTACAAATCCATATTTGGTAGTTGTGGCATCTTTAAATTGAAAAGGATTTTGAAAACAACTCCCCGTAATTGTAAAATCAGGTTTAAAACCAGGATACACAAGTACCAGTGTTGTGGCAGATCCCTGGCATCCCTGTGGACCACCTACGCTTAGTTTGGCAGTAAACCGGCCGGTATCGGCATATGTAAAATCCACAACAGGATCGGTTGAAGTAAATCCTGATGGATCACCCACCTCCCATAAGTAAGATGTAATGGCTGATGATGCAGATTGATTTTCAAAATGCACTACATAATCATTACACTGAATAATTTTTTCAGGAAGTACCGCTTCAATAAAATCGCAGTCCTTCACTTTTAAAATAAAATCTTTCCGGTGTTCTGTAAACGCTTTCCCATTTCTCCATTCGGTAATACAAACATTAACCACATAACTGCCTTCTGCGGGTGCAATACCACTGATAAGGCCGGTAGAATAATTGATCTGCACCTTGGACCCCAAAGGATAGTTACCACTAAATGGCGATGAATAGTTTAATGGAGTTAAAACTAAACTGGATTGGGGCGATGTATTATTGCTGCCGCTACCCGCACCGTATGCTTCACATAAAGAGTAGGTAAGCACATCCCCGTCTTTATCTATTGCTCCAAAATCGAGTTTGAACGACTTATTTGTACACACCAGTGCGGTATCTTTAATCAAAAACTGCGGACTGCTATTATGCTCCCCCAAAGGAAGTGTAGCTGTACCCGGAATTTTAGTTACATAATTACTGCCCACACTTACTTTTTGTGTAAGGTTTGATATGTTATCAATCCTGCAACAACCGATCCTTGCTAACGTATAGCCTGATATATTATCCGCTAAACTGATCGTGCTGGTATACACTGCTACCTGGTAACAAACATTTACATCGCCAACCAAACAGGGAAAAGCAGCAGTATTTAACTGGATTGTGTTTACACCACCTGTAAGCGGCAACGGTAATGTGTTTACAAGTACGCCACCAGAATAAATACCAACGGTTACAGGTTCATTTTCCAACAGGGGCCCCTGCGACAGGCAATCCCTGAATAGGCGAAGTGTGATGCGATAACTGCTGCTGGGGTTGCCACTGGTTCCGGGACCCAAATATTCATAAAATAATTCACCTCCCGCCACATGCCTCGCAATTGCCGGTAATGAGCCAATTAAAAAAAGAATTATGAAGAAATGCTTCTTCATAAAATTTAGGAGTTAAGAATTGATAAAAGCCAGCATGTGTTGGTTCATTTCCCCGGTTGCTTCCCACATACCCATATGTCCTGTATTTTGTAACACATAAATATACGAAATGTTGGGCAGCGACGTTTGTTTCAGCACATCCTCCATAGGTGCAGCAATGTCTTCGGTTCCCATTACGAAGAGAACTGGCAGGCAGTTGCTTAACAGAACATGGGTGCGGTCTGGCCGCACCATCATTGCATGGTAATATTGTTGCAATGCTTCTTTAGAAAATGCAGCAGATGCTTCGATCAGGCTTTGTACTTTTTCGGGATGTTCTTTTTTAAATTTTGTACCAAACAAATTAGGGATGGTATTTTTTAAAAAAAGATACGCGCCATATTTTTCGATCACCTCGATCCCTTTTGCACGTGCTTTCTTTTTTTCTTCACTATCTGCAAATGCGGTAGAATGAATTAAACCATAACTGCTTAATAGTTCAGGATATTTTTCTGCAAAGGCCAGGGTAATATAACCACCCATACTGTGGCCGAGCATGATGGAAGAGCAAATGTTTTCGTGTTGAAGGAGGGCGTGGATGCAGCTAGCGTAATCGTCTATTGAAATATAGTCTGGAGTTAGGAGTTTGGAGTTAGAAGTATCTAATAACTCCAAACTCCTAACTCCAAACTCCAAACCAAGTATTTCCGATTCTCCCGATCCCGGTAAATCCGGAACAATCAATAAACAATGCTCTTTTAAAAATGCGCTCTGGTTTTTCCAGATACTGCTGTCTTCTCCAAAGCCATGAAGTAAAATAACCGCCTTTCCTTCGCCTTCAATGGTATATGAGATATTTGCTGATTGATATAAAAATGTTTTTCGCATGATCAGTTTTTTCTCAATCGAACAGTTCTGAATAATAACAAAGCAGTGAAAGGAATAAAGCCCGTATTCAATTGCTGGGGCAACCAGAACCAGAAAACCAGTGTGGCCGCATAAATAACAGCCGATGCAGTAAAATATTTATACAACCATGGTGGATTTTTCCAAACAAACAATGAAACAATCAGGTTGGTGGGTAATGCCCATAACAAATTGTAATTGGCTGCACAGGATTTATGATCAGTGCCAAACCACATAAATAAAAGCAAACAACCGATCAGGCCTGTGAGAAAAAATAAAAGTGTATCAAAAAATCTGGTAAAATTCTTTGCGGTCTTGTTTTCAGGAAAAGAGATCACCGCAATAATAATAGCGAATGCGCCAAACAGATACAAGGGCCAGTTATAATTTTTTGCAGATACCTGTGCACCTTTATTCAGCAATGTTTTTTGTGATACCAATGCCGGTTCGGCACGTTGCACAGAACTGTCAACACCCTTCATCAAATAGTCAGGCAGGAACATAGATTGAGGAACGTTCACTATTTTATCTATCGGGCTTCCCAATAAAAGATCGATCCCTAATTTGCTCCAGGGATGGGCACCTTTATCAAGGTATTCATGGAGCATATTCCGGAAACTTGTTTTTGCAGGTACCAGTATTTTTTCTGAACGAAGTCCTGCATATTTGATCAAAAGATCTCTGGCACGGGTGGTACAGTTATTATAGAGAAAGTCATATTTATAATAACGTGCAGGCCCCATCAAATTATCTGTTAATGCTTTTTGAATGGATATTTTCTGACTGTCAGAAAGATTCAATACCTGTTCAGTAACATCCCTGTTCTCCGATTGATATTCGTACATAAATTGTTGTAATGTGGAAACCGATAACATATAATCCAGTTTGCCACGGGTAAATTTCATATAAAAATCAGGGTCATCAAAATCGAAAGTGCCGTAATTGTAAACTATATCTGCCAGTGTAACACTGTCTGTAATGCGGAAAGCGGTATGGCCAAAAGTTGAATACAGTTCATCACCCGGAGCACAGGTAAGCAGGCTTATGCGAAGATGTTGTGGACTGTTTTGCCCATTTGCTTTTATAAAAAAAGAAACGATAAGAAGTAAAAATAATAAGCTGATTTTTTTCATCAACAGTGTTTTTTGAAAGGTACAGCAGTTTTGTTTTCTAATTGTTAAGAGACAGTACAAAATTTACTGCGCCTTTGCGCCCTTGTGTGCAAATTTTTCTCGCAAACGCGCAGTTTTACAAAGCAGCTTCCCAATGAACTAAAAGTATAAGTGTGCGACGCAACAGACGATGCCATAAAAAACAAAAGGGGACTAAAAAATAGTCGCCCTTCACTTATAACTTAAAACTTACTACTTTCTACTATAATTAGGAGACTCCTTAGTAATATCCACATCATGCGCATGGCTTTCTTTCATACCCGCATTAGTGATTTTTACAAAGGTGGCTTGCTGTAATGCTTTAATATCTTTTGCACCACAATAACCCATTCCGGAACGGAGTCCGCCTACATATTGATAAACAATTTCATTCAGGTTTCCTTTATACGCTACACGGCCTTCGATGCCTTCGGGTACATATTTTTTTGTATCGGCTTCTGCATCCTGAAAATAACGGTCGCCGCTGCCCTGGCTCATGGCACCCATGCTTCCCATGCCGCGGTATTCTTTGAATTTACGTCCTTCGTAAATAATGGTGTCTCCGGGACTTTCTTCCACACCTGCAAACACACTTCCCATCATCACCACATTGGCACCTGCTGCCAATGCTTTTACCATATCGCCGGTATAACGGATCCCACCATCTGCGATCACCGGAATGCCTCTTGATTTTAATGCATTACTGGCTTCTATGATAGCTGTTAACTGCGGAACACCAATGCCCGCCACAATTCTTGTAGTACAGATAGAGCCCGGGCCAATACCTACTTTTACACAATCAGCACCTGCATCGGCCAATGCTTTTGCACCGGCTGCCGTTGCAATATTTCCTGCGATGATCTGTAAATTTTTGAAATTCTTTCTGAGTGATCTGAGTGAGGCAAGCACATCTTTATGATGTCCATGCGCACTGTCTAAGGTAACTACATCAACACCTACATGTTGCAGTGCCGAAGCTCTGTCCATCAAATCTTTCGTAATACCTAATGCTGCACCAACAAGCAATCTGCCAATATTATCTTTTACTGCATTGGGATAATTTCGGATCTGAAGAATATCCCGATAAGTAATTAAACCGATCAGTTTACCCTGCTTGTTTACTACCGGCAATTTCTCGATCTTATATTGACGTAAGATTTTTTCAGCTTTTTTCAGATCCGTTCCTTCCGGTGCTATGATGAGATTTTCTTTGGTCATTACCTCTTTCACTTTTCGTTTTTTATCTGTTTCAAAACGAAGATCACGGTTAGTGAGGATGCCCACTAATTTCTGGCCCGCATCAACAATAGGAATACCACCGATCTTATTCTCCTTCATTAATCGCAGTGCATCACCAATGGTTGCATCTACCAATAATGTGATTGGATCAACGATCATTCCGCTTTCACTTCTTTTCACTTTTCTAACCTGCTCGGCCTGGCGTTCAATGCTCATGTTCTTGTGTAAAATACCGAGTCCGCCCTCACGTGCCAGTGCAATGGCCAGATTGGCTTCTGTAACCGTATCCATAGCCGCAGAAAGCATGGGAATATTGAGTATGATATCTTTGGTAAGATGAGAACTGGTGTCTACTTCACGGGGAAGCACTTCACTAAATGCAGGAAGCAGCAATACATCGTCAAATGTAAGACCTTCGCCAAAAAATCTTGATTGCAGGGATTGGGTTCGGGGAGTGGTATTTCTTGTTGCCATGTGCAAAGATACGGCGGGAGGTAAATTGGTGCCAAAACTTTTTCGTCAGTCGTCAGTCGTCAGTTTTGCTGCGCAAGATATTCACCATTCGCCATTGCCCATTCACTACTCACTACTGACGCCTTACGTCTCACGATTTCTTACCTTCGCCCCAATGACTCAATTATCACCCGCCGCAAACAAACCCTATTTTAATTTTCAGTTTGGATTACTCTGTGTAAGCAATTTCTTATTCAGTGCCAGTTTCAGTATGATGCTGCCTGAATTGCCGGGGTATCTTACTAAAATGGGTGGTGCAGAATATAAAGGGTTGATCATTGCTTTGTTTACTTTAATGGCCGCCATATCAAGGCCTTTCAGCGGAAAATTAACGGATACCGTTGGACGTGTGCCCGTCATGATCTTTGGATCACTGGTTTGTGTGATTTGTAGTTTAATGTATCCTGTTTTAACAACTGTAAGTGGCTTTTTGTTTCTTCGGTTTATTCATGGATTTTCAACCGGTTTTAAGCCAACAGCTACTTCGGCTTATGGAGCTGATGTAGTGCATGAGTCCAGAAGGGGAGAAGCACTGGGTGCATTGGCCATTGGTTATTCATTAGGCTCCTCTGTTGGGCCACTTCTTGGCAGTTACCTGGTGATGCGTTTTTCATATAATACCATGTTTTATGTTTCGTCGTTATGTGCATTAGGGTCAGTGGCTATTTTATATAATATCAAAGAAACTTTGAAGCAAAAACAAAAATTTTCCTTTCGGTTATTAAAAATTAAAAAGGAAGAAATTTTTGACAAAACCGCTATTAAGCCGGCCATCATTATGCTGCTTCTGTGTTTTCCAATTGGATGCGTTCTTACCTTATCTCCCGAATTAAGCAGCTCGGTTGGAATAAAAAACAAAGGATTTTATTATGCAGTGTACACAGTGTCATCTCTTGTGATCAGATTGATTGCCGGAAAATCATCAGATAAATATGGACGTGTTGTTGTTTTAATAGGTACTTCACTGGTGCAGATGATCGCTTTTATTTTATTGGCTTTTGCACATACTTTTATGATGGTTCTTATAAGTGCCATTGTTTTTGGACTCGCCATTGGAATGAACGGCCCAACCATCATGGCATGGGCGGTTGACAGATGCCAGCCCGAACACCGCGGCCGTGCAGTTGCCTCTGTATACATTGCTTTGGAATTGGGCATTGGAGGTGGCGCCATTTTTTCTGCATGGATCTTTAATAACAGGATGGAAAATATGGTGTATGCATTTTTATCTCCCGCAGTATTAGCCCTCCTTTCGATGAGTTTATTACTTCTATGGAAAAGAAAACAAAAAAGAATTGATGCGCAACAATCATTGGGTGTAATTGAATTTACTGAGTAAACACCAGCCTAAAACATAATTACCTAATCCCCAATTACCAGCTTGCCAACTCCTATATCAGTCGATACATTTTCCCCGGCAAGGCACAGATCACATTCTGTAATTCTAAACTGAGTATTGCAGAAGCCACACTACTGCTGCTTAATCCACTTTGTAAAAAAAGGGTATCAATATGTGTTGATTCTTTTTCCTGTAAAAGAACAACGATCTTTTTTTCGTTTGCCGTTAATTCAATGAATAACTCTCTTTGTTTTTTGATCGTTTTCTTTTTCTCCTGCCATCCCATTGTTTCCAATAACTGTTCGCCGCTGATTAATACCATTGCTTTATTTTGACTGATCAATTGTAAACAGCCACTGCTTTTTGTATCTGTGATCTTTCCCGGAATGGCAAACAGATCGCGGTTATAATTGTGTGCTAATTCTGCAGTGATCATACTGCCTCCCTTACTGGCTGTTTCAATCACAATGGTAGCATCGGCCATCCCGGCTACTATACGATTTCTTTTGGGAAAATTGTGTTTATCCGGCTTGCTGTTCTTGGGAAACTCGGTTAACAATCCTCCATGTTGTAACATTTCTTTTGCCAAAGATTTATGTTGTGAAGGATAGATCGTATCTAACCCATGACCTAAAACACCAATGGTAGATAAATTATGCTGCAATGCAGATCTGTGTGCAATGTAATCGATCCCAAATGCGAGTCCGCTAACAACCAGTACCTGCTCTGCCTGCAATGATGCAATCAATTGCTCTGTTACCTGTTTACCATATTCTGTATGGTTTCGTGTTCCTATAATACTGATTACCCTGCTTGTATTCAAATCAACATTGCCACGATAATACAAAAGAGTAGGCGGATCATAACAATGCAATAAACGTTTCGGATAATTTGGATCGGTAATAAATAACGGATCGATCTGGTGCTTCTCCATAAATAATATCTCTTCCTCCACTTCACAAAACCGATCCCATGCTTTCAACGACCTTGCACTCAGTTCTCCTATACCCTCCACGCAACTGATCTCTTTTTTCTTCGCTTTAAAAATGGCAGAAGCTACCCCAAAATATTCCACTAATAACCTGGCGCGAATACAACCCAGGTCTGGTATTCTGGTTAAGGCTACCTGATAAAACAATTCATCTCTCACTATTAATAATTTGCCCCAATGTCAGAAAAAATTGAAAGCAAAAACAGCGTATTTATACCTAATGGGTAAAAAAAAGAAGTAAAATTTTTGAAAAAAAATAACGGCATCTTCTGCAAAAATCACTAATCAGTTCTTGTGGACGGAATCTCTTTGGGTTTGGTGCCGGACGAATGTCTCGGCAGACAAAATGATGCGCAGCACATTTTGTCAGAAGCCAAAGTAGTCCGGTAACAGGAACGGGGCCCAGCGGCCGTGAGCGACAAGAGATTTCGAATAACAGAGTGTTTTATTCATAAAGCAACTTTGAATAAAAGAAAAAGATATGTCTACAACCCCGTCACAGTAAATGTAGTTCTCCTGTTCATCGCCCTTCCCGCTTCCGTATTCACATCTGCTATCGGCTGCAATGAACCATACCCTTTATAAGTGAGGCGTTTGCTGTCAATTCCTTTTTTCACCAGATAATCAACAATGGTTTTAGCACGGTTAGTTGACAGTATAAGATTATCCTCCGCCTTACCAATATTATCTGTATGCCCGGTTATTTTTACTGTTAATGTGGAATTCTCTATTAATATCTGCACCAGTTTATCCAGTTCAATATTCGCGCCCTTAGGTAATTCATATGAGTTGGAGCTAAACTGAATATTGTTAAATGTACTCACCACATTCAACTCAACCGGCTGCAAATAAATATCCTTTTGATATACACTATCTGCCTCCTTATTATGCAGATCATACAATTCGCTGTGAAATAAATATCCCCTCCGGTTAACAGTAAACGTAAATTCTTTTCCGGTTGGCAGTGTGATAAAATATGCTCCCTGCTCATCTGTTTGTACTTTCATCAAAGGCTTGCTGGCACTGTTCTCTGTTAATTCTACAGAAGATGGCAATGTCTTATTCGTTTTCTTATCAATGATCTTTCCCTTTACATACAAAGTGCGGTAAGGCCTGATATCCGGACGAAGAGAAAATTTATACAGATCCAATCCACCCTTACTATCGCTTCTGTCACTGGCATAATACGCTGTCAATCCATCCGCAGAAACTGCCATGCTCCCTTCATTTTCAATGGTATTGATCGGATATCCCAAATTCTCAGGCTTGCCCCATTCTCCATCAATTCCTTTTCTGATCATAAACAGATCAGAATTTCCATAACCGGGTAATCCATTCGATGTATAATATAATGTCTGATTATCCGCATGAATAAATGCAGCTTGTTCATCCCCGGCAGAATTGATCTCAGGCCCCATATTCATCGCAGGCCCCCATTTACCATTGGCTTGCCGGTAGCTAACATAAAGATCAAGCCCGCCATAACCGCCGGGCCGGTTACTGCAGAAATATAATGCACGTTTATCAGGACTAAGTGTTGGGCCACTCTCATAAAATTCTGAGTTGATATTATCACCCATATTCTGCGGCTCACTCCATCCGGTGGGTGTGAGATAAGAAACATAGATATCAAAGCTCTGGTGAGTTTGCACACTTAACATACCTGCAAACACCAGCCATTCGCCATCCTGCGAAACGGATAGCGCACCTTTACGCGGTTCAATATTAATATCTCCGTTGATCAGGTTGGCATTGCCTAAACTTTTTTTATCAATACGGCTCTCCATAAAATCTTCCCTGCCATGATCTCCTTTTCTGGTAAAGACCAAAAGACTATCGGTAACAGTAACCGAAGGATAATATTCTGATTGTATTGTATTCACACTATCCCCAAGATTCACCGGCGTAAAAGTATAATTGCTTTGTGATGCTGCATGTTCAGTTGCATACTTAATGGCAAATTCGTAAGAACGTTTTCTGTATTGTCCGCTCTTTACACTTCGCTCATTTAATTTGGGGTATTGTAAAAATGCATTCACTGCATTCAATGCATCAGTAAATTTTCCTTGCCCTGCAAGATTGATAGAGTAGGGGAGATTATAAATTACAAAATAAGCAGTGTCTTTAGCCCTCGCTTTTTCATAAAGCTTAACTGATTGATCGTATCTTTTCAATTCACCCAACGCGCCGGCCAGCGATAAATAAGCATCCACAAAATTGGTATCTTCTTTAATAGCCTGGGTAAGCAACGCAACTGCATCTGAAAGTTCACCATCTCTTAAAACGGTCAAAGCTTTTTCATAGGTTGCAATTGCTTTTGCTTTTACATGCTCTGCATCATATACCTGCGAAAACGAAACACCACAAAATAAAATGGAAAAACAAAATAAGAATAGCTTCATAAAACTGTCTGATGCACCAAGTTCGATAAAAACCGAAAAACCATTCTGTTAAAATTATTTTTCATGAAATAGGCGTTTTTATTAAGAATCTATTTACACAATAATTATCAGGCCAAGATATAAAGCAATTAACCGCGCCTTTGCGCCCTTGCATGAGGTATTATTTTCCGGGAGTAAATAGTAATCTCGAATCTCTTTATGGCACATTAATATATTTATGCACCTGCAAACTCAATTCCCACTCAGGATGGTCCTT
Organism: Chitinophagaceae bacterium; assembly: GCA_947372235.1. Lineage (GTDB taxonomy): Bacteria > Bacteroidota > Bacteroidia > Chitinophagales > Chitinophagaceae > Sediminibacterium. The sequence goes on from CANBSW010000072.1 coordinate 11,335, forward strand.
GATATAATCGATTAGCAAAGGTGTAACCTCCGCCGCCTTATCCCATTCGGGTTGAAGATATAATTTACATTTTGTATTCACCTGAGCCGCAAAACTTTCTGCCCATTCAAAATCATGTTTATTGTAGATCACCACTTTTAATTCATTCGCTAAAGGAATGATCTCCGAAACAGGCACTTTGAATTTTTTTGGGGATAAACAGATCCAGTCCCAATAACCGCTCAGCGGCGATGAACCGGATGTTTCGATATTCGTTTCAAACCCTGCTTTATGAAGTTGATCAGTCAATTCATCCAGTTGATGCAACAAAGGTTCCCCACCCGTAATCACCGCCAATCGCCCCGGAAATTCCTTTGCCCCGGCAACAATTTCTTCTACTGTTATTAAAGGATGTTTAGCCGCATCCCAGCTCTCTTTCACGTCACACCAAAAGCAGCCCACGTCGCAGCCGCCCAGCCTGATAAAATAAGCTGCCCGCCCCTGATGGTAACCTTCACCCTGAATAGTGTAAAAGGCTTCCATTACGGGTAAACTGGTGATGGTATTTTGTGTCATGAACAGTGAATGATTTTTGTAAATGGTGAATGGGCAATGATGAATGTTTTATAAGAAATAAATGAAAAGATGAATCCAAAAATTCACCACTCACCATTGCCCATTCACAAACTTCTTACTGCTGCGTAGTTAAATACGCCTGCAATGTATTCTTCAGCAAACCCGCAATCGTCATCAAACCAACCCCACCCGGTACAGGTGTGATGGCAGATGCTTTAGGAGATACTTCGGCATAAGCCACATCACCTTTTATACGGAAACCTTTTTTGGCAGTGGCATCTTCTACTCTTGTAATACCTACATCTATAATTACTGCACCCTCTTTTACCATATCTGCTTTTACAAATTCAGGTTTGCCCAAAGCTGCAACAATAATATCGGCGCTCAAACAAACTTCTTTCAGGTTAGGGGTATGTGAATGACAGATCGTTACCGTACAATTTCCTCTTTTCAAATTACTGCTAAGCAGAATGCTCATAGGCCTTCCCACAATATTGCTTCTTCCTATTACTACGGCGTGCTTGCCTTTGGTGGGTATATCAAAATGTTCCAGCATCAGCATGATACCATAGGGTGTAGCGGGAATAAATGTTGGTAATCCCTGCACCAGTTTGCCTGCACTGCTTGGGTGAAATCCATCCACATCTTTTAAAGGATCGATTGCCTCGATCACTTTTTGTTCGCTGATCTGTTTGGGCAAAGGCAGCTGTACCAATATTCCATCTACTGTAGGGTCATTATTTAAAGAAGCGATCGCCTCCAGCAAAACCGACTCCGCCACATCGCTCTCCAAACGGATCAGGGTTGACATAAATCCGACTTCCTCACAGTTTTTTACCTTACTGGCCACATAAGTCTCACTGGCACCATTCGTGCCTACCAGAATAGCTGCCAAATGCGGGGCTCTTTTACCCGAACTTAATATGACCTCTGTTTGTGCAAGAATCTCTTGTTTTACCGCTGCAGAAGCGATTTTTCCGTCTAATACTAACATAGTGACGCAAAAATATCTGAATTGTCAATCTTCACGACTTTTTTTTCCAAAGAAGTGACTCTACAATTATGAACATACATTTGTTAGTTAAAATTGAAAATAAGAGCCAACTAATTATATATTTTTATTACTTATTTAAATTAATAATCAATAATATAAACATATAATTAATTAATAATTAACAAAATCTTAGATTTTACGCAGCCTTTTGCACTTCTTTGCAGTCTAAGCATTCAATGATGCGTGTTAACTATTTGTAAAATCTGTTGAATTAGTTTTTTTTTAACATTTAGACCAAATTGTTATATTCGCTAACTCAAAGTTTATCCAAAAACTAAAAAACATGAAGAAAATTGTATCCTCGCTTGTAGCGATGTTATGCCTCGTCATTATGGTTTCTGCTCAGGAACGCGCAGTTCCGGGTAAAGTAACCGATGAAAAAGGCGATCCTGTTCCCTTTGCTTCAATTGTGGTTGAAAAAACCCGTAAAGGTGCATCAGCTGATGCCAGCGGTGCTTTCACAATCAGGGTTAAGAAAGGTGATGTTCTCGTAATCTCCTCTGTTGGCTTTCAGTCTGTCAACATAACTTATGACAATCAATCTTCACTGGGTATATCTCTGAAAAACGGAGATAATACTTTATTGAAAGAAGTGGTGATCACAAGTGCCTTCGAAACAAAGAGAAGTGCAAGAAGTAGTAGTAGTGCTGCCCAAACAGTTTCTGCTGATCAGTTGGCTACCACCCGCGAATTAAACGTTAACAATGCCCTTGCTGGTAAAGTTGCCGGAGTTCAGGTTCAAAGCCAGGCTGCCGGTAAACTGGGTTCTGAAACTGCTATCCGCTTAAGAGGTGAGAACGGTATCACAGGACCTTCTACTGCATTATATGTAGTGAATGGTACTCAAATGCCATCAGCAGGTGATATCAACCCTGATGATATTGAAAGTATCAGCGTATTACAAGGACCTTCTGCAGCTGCCCTTTTTGGACCAGCAGGTGCAAATGGTGCGATCGTAATTACTACCAAAAGAGCTAAAAAAGGTGAGAAAGGTATTGGCGTAACAGTGAATACAGGTCTTACAGTAGATAAAGTATACAAATTACCTCGTTACCAGAACTCATACATGGGTGGTGCCAATCCAAGCTGGACCACTTTCGTATGGAAAGCCGGTATGCCTGCTGAATGGCAGTCTTTGAATGGTAAATTATTCCCAGATTATACAGATGACTCAAGCTGGGGTCCTAAAATGGATGGAACTGAATACATTCCTTGGTATTCTTACTATCCTGGAACTAAATATACCGGTACTACTGCTAAAGCAGTTGCTCAGCCAGACAATGCAAGACAATATTATGCAACTGGTCTTAGCTTCAACAATAACGTTGCCTTCTCTAAAGCAACAGATAACAGTTCTATCAGAGTTTCTTATTCAAATATCCACCAGAATGGTACAATCCCTACCAGTAAATTGGATAAAAACACTTTGACCATTTCAAATACTATTGAATTGAATAGTCATTTGTCTTTGGCTGCTAACATTAACTATGTTACCCAAACTGTATTTGGCGAATTCAACGATGGTTATGCTAACATGTCATCTGGTAGCTTTAACTCATGGTTTCACAGAGACCTTGATTTTGGTATCGTGAAAGAATTAAGAGGGTTACTTGATCCTTTTGGTCACCTGGCCAGTTGGAATCATCAGAATCCTGATACTTACAGCACAACCAGTGCTACAAGTCAGGCTAACTGGTTCAGAGGTAACTATTGGTTCAATCCTTATTCTTATATGGATAACATCAATAACGTGAACAGAAAAGATCGTTTGTATGGTGATCTGTCACTTACTTACAAAATCAATAGCGATTGGAAGATCAAAGGTACTTATCGTAAAAACCAGAATACAACCTGGACTGAGAATAAAACTTATTCTTTGTTAGAGCAAAGTGGATACCAGATCGGTACCAAAGCTGCTTACAGTACACAGAACTCTTTTTCAAACAGAGAGAACTTTGAAGGATTGGTTTCTTACAATAAGAAAATCAAAAGCTTCGATGTTGGTGCAAATGTGGGTTTTGATATCTTCAGAGCTTATTCAAATCAGGTTGCTGCCAATACAAACAGCGGTTTGAGTGTTGATAATTTGTACACACTTCAAAACTCAAAAGCTGCGATTGGATATTCAAATTCAAGAACTGCTGATAAATATCGTGCAGGTTATGTTCAGGGTAATATTGGCTATAAAAACTTCCTTTTCGCAGATTTCACATTACGTAAGGATTACTACTCTGAATTACCCGCTGATAACAATTCAGTGTTGATTAAATCATTTGGTGGAAGCTTTGTATTCAGTGATCTGTTGAAAAATGCATTGCCATTCCTTTCTTATGGTAAATTAAGAGGATCTTATGGTGAGGTTCCTGCTGTATTGAGTGCATACCAGTATCCTGGTTTCAGCTATGCGGTTGGTGCAAACCAATACAATGCAAACTTCCTGATGGCAACACCTAATGCTTTGGTTGATCCAAACATTCATGGTGCAGTTAACAGTTCTAAAGAGTTTGGTATGGATCTGAAATTCTTAAAGAACAGAGTAGGATTGATCCTTAGCTACTGGGATGCAACTTCTACTGGTTTCCCAATCAGTACTGCCGTAACTCCAACAACAGGATTTAGTGGTTTCTTAACCAATGTTGGTCAGGTAACTAAAAATGGTATAGATGTAAGTCTGAATGTTAAACCTATCTGGACCAAAGATTTCCAGTGGGATATAAATTTCAACTTTAGCCGTACTTTGAAAGACCAGATCGTTAGTCTTGGAGATCCTTCAGTTACCAAACTGAGCTATTCTAATGGATCATTCGGAGGTTCTTATGTACCGGTTGTTGTTCAGGCAGTTGGTGAAAGATGGGGTCAGTTGTATGGTTATAAAAAACAAACCATCAATGGTGTACCAGTGTTAGATGCGAATGGTTTATGGGTTAAAGATGCTGCTCCTTCTTATATGGGTAGCGTATTACCTGATTATACAGGTGGATTACAGAACTCATTCACTTATAAAAACTTTACCTTAAATATTAATATTGACTATCAGAAAGGTGGAAAATTTGCTTCTCTGACTGATACATGGGGTACTTTCTCAGGTTTAACTGAAAGAACTGCTGCAATCAATGACAAGGGTAAAAATGTAAGAGATGATGTTGCTTCTGGCGGTGGAGTTAAAGCGGTTGGTGTTGATGCAACCGGTAAGCCAGTAAGTTATTATGTTGATGCTGCAACTTATTTCCAGCAAACAGTTAACAGCGGTATTACCGATAATAATGTATACGATCTGACTTTTGTAAAACTGCGTGAATTAAGCATCGGTTATAACTTTGATGTTAAAAAACTGGGCTTATCTAAAGCGATGCAAAGTGCAAGATTATCATTGATCGGAACCAACCTTTGGCTGATCTATTCACAAACCAAAGATTTCGATCCATCTGAGATCAGTAACTCATATGGTGAAAACGGTCAGTTCCCTGGAACAAGATCACTTGGTTTTAGCCTGAAAATTGGATTCTAATATAACTGGATACTAAATTAAACATCGATAATAAAAATTATTTAAACATGAAAAAACTATTCAAAATAAGCTCCGTTGCACTATTTGCCATAGTTTTTGTGGTTGCAGGGTGTAATAAGGTTAGCGATTTTGGCGACACCAACGTGAACCCTGGTGGAACCGCAACACCTGTTACAGCGGCATTGCTTACCAACGTACTTTCGGGTATTGGTGGCTATGCAGTATCTGTTACAGGAGGCAACTATGCTCAGTATTTTTCTGAAACACAATACCCTGGTACATCATTATATACGGCACCTATCAATGCGTTCTCCGGAACCTATGCTGCTGAATTGTATGATCTGCAAAACATCATCAACCAGAATACAGACCCTGCTACAAAAGGTGCTGCTTTTGCTTCCGGTACCAATGCAAACCAAATTGCAGTGGCCAGAATTTTGAAAGCATATATCTACTGGACCCTTACAGATCGTTGGGGTGATATTCCTTATTCAGAAGCATTGAAAGGAGCAGCTGTTAAATTGCCTAAGTATGACAAGCAAGCTGATATCTATGTTGATCTGATCAAGGAATTGAAAGAAGCCAGTGCTCAATTTGATAATGGTGGTATCGTTGCTAAAGGAGATATCCTGATGAACTATGCAGGTAGCGGTACTGCTACTGTAGTAAATACCAAATGGAGAAAATTTGCCAATTCTCTTCGTATGCTGATCGCATTGCGTGCAAGCAAAGTATTTCCTAATGCCGGACAGTGGTCTGCAACAGAGTTTGCTTCTGCTTTAAATGATGCCAATGGATACATTGCTGCAAATACTGATAACGTTGCGCAAACATATCCAAATGCAACCTTCCCTAACCCTTGGTATTCAAACTATGTAGCAAGTTCAAGGATTGATAATGCGGTAACTACATTCATGATGAATACACTTACCTCAAACAACGATCCACGTGCTAATACTTATGGAACCAATACAGTAGGTTTCCCTTATGGACTTGACCGTCCACATGCGATCCTGTTTTCTCCAGGTTGTTTTATCCTGAAAGGAACTTCATCACTGGCTACAGATCCGGTAAATATCTTAACCGCTGCAACAGTAACTTTAGCTCGTGCTGAAGCTGCTGAACGTGGTTGGACTTCTGAGTCTGCGGCAACTTTATATGCTGCTGCTGTAACTCTTTCATTTACTCAATTTGGATATACTGCGGCACAGGCAACAACCTATCTGGCACAACCTGCTATCGCATATGGTACCAGCAATATTCAAAAAATTGCTACTCAGAGATGGCTTGCACTGTTTCCTGATGGATTGCAGGCATGGGCCGAATGGAGAAGAACAGGATTTCCTGTGTTAACTCCTGCTGCTTATGCAGTGAACTCAAGCAAACAAATTCCTCGCCGTTATATGTACGGAACTGATGAATATTCACTGAATGCTTCTAATGTTGCAGCAGCTGCCGCATTGATGACAGGTGGAGATGGTCAGGATTCTAAAATGTGGTGGGATAAGTAATCTTTCTTACAGAATGATCTATAAAAAAGTGAGGCCATTGGCCTCACTTTTTGTTTGTAAACAACCTATTAAGATAAATAAATCGTAAAGCCGTAAAGCCAGTTTGAGAATCGAAGGGCTTTTTTGATACATTTGCCATCACAAAAAATAAATATGGAACAACAACCTACCCAGTTAAATATTGAGATCACGGAAGAAGTAGCAGAAGGCAGTTATGCCAATCTGGCGATCATTACCCACAGCAATGCTGAATTTGTGATCGATTTTGTGAATGTGATGCCCAGTACCCCAAAAAGTAAAGTAAAATCAAGGATCATATTCACCCCCATGCACGCCAAGCGTTTCATGAAAGCACTTGCTGAAAACATTGAACGTTTTGAAGCAGCCAATGGAAGTATAAAGGATCTCGAAAATATTGAGATCCCGATGAATTTTGGAGGGCCTACAGCCCAAGCATAGGTTGGGAATTAGAAATTAATAATTAGGAATTAAAAATTAGAGAGAAGGCGATCCATGCTTTTCAATTCTTAATTTCTAATTCTTAATTCTTACTTGCCTACAGTATTCCTTCGTCCGCAAAACTAAAATACCCTTCATTGCTTACAATGATGTGGTCCATCACAATGATATCGAGCAGGCTGGCGGCCTGCTTTATTTTTTGGGTGATCAGTTCATCCGCTTTACTGGGTCGGGTATTGCCACTGGGATGATTATGGCAAAGGATCATGGCTGTGGCATTGTGTTCAAGTGCTTTTTTAAGGATGATCCTGGGATCGGCAACTGTGCCGGTAATGCCACCTTCACTGATCACTTCGGTGTGTGTGATCTTATTTCCCCGGTTCAGAAAAACAACAGCAAAAACTTCCTGTTTTCGATGTTCAAAACTTGCCTGGAGGTAATTGGCTATATCTCCACTCTGTTTTACCATTTCTTTTTTATTACCCATGGCATTTCTTCTGATACCCAATTCTAATGCTGCTGCAATACATACTGCTTTTGCTTCACCCAGTCCTTTGATCTTTTTCTTCACGATTTCCCTCACACTCAACCCCGCTAATTTTTGAAGGTCGTTGTTTGTGGAGTTTAACAGTTCTTTCGCCAGATCAAGTGCCGACTGGCTTTGTGTGCCATTATTGATTAAAATGGCCAGCAATTCGGAGTTGCTTAAGGTTTCGGCTCCGTTTAGCAAAAGTTTCTTTCTTGGCTGGTCGTCATCTGCCCATTCTTTCATAGAAAATTTCCTCATACAAAAAATTATTACAAAATCAAATTACAATTTCTTAACCTAATCTATATCTTCGCCGCACATCCTCACTCATTATGAACCCATCCGTTAAGATATTCTCCGGCACTGGTTCGCAAAAGCTGGCAGAAAAAATTGCGCAACGATTTGGTGCGCCCATTGGTAAGATCAATATTCAGAAATTCAGTGATGGGGAATTCCAACCCATTTTTCTGGAAAGCATTCGCGGCGATTATGTTTTTTTAGTACAAAGCACTTATGCCCCCACAGAAAATCTGATGGAATTACTGTTGATGATCGATGCTGCCAAAAGAGCAAGTGCCCACAAGATCATTGCTGTAATTCCCTATTATGGGTTTGCCCGCCAGGACAGGAAAGATAAACCGCGTGTTGCCATTGGTGCCAAACTGATCGCAACCTTATTGGAAGCTGCGGGAGCTGACAGGGTAATCACTATGGATCTGCATGCTCCTCAGATACAGGCTTTTTTTGATGTACCGGTAGATCATCTGGACAGTTCGGCGATTTTTATTCCATATATCGAACAGCTGCGTTTACCTAATCTTTCTTTTGCTGCACCCGATGTAGGCAGTACCAACCGTGTTCGGGAAATTGCGAGCTATTTTAATGCCGAAATGGTTATCTGTGATAAACACCGCAAACGAGCCAATGAAATTGCCAGTATGGTGGTCATAGGCGATGTTAGGGATAAGGATATTATCCTGGTGGATGATATCTGTGATACCGGTGGCACTCTGGCTAAAGCTGCTGGCTTACTGATAGAGAAGGGAGCCAGAAGTGTTCGTGCATTGATCACACACCCGGTTTTGAGTGGTAAGGCTTACGAGAATATAGAAAACAGTGTACTGGAAGAACTGATTGTTTGTGATACTATTCCACTGAAAAAGGAAAGTCCTAAAATAAAAGTGATCTCTGTGGCCGATCTTTTTGCCATCGCCATACGTAATGCATATGAGAATAAGAGTATTACAAGCCTGTTTATACACTCTCAATTGAGGGGAAGAGACAAGTAAAATTAATATTTAATAATTAATAATTAGTAATTAATTGATTTTGATATAGTTGCATTTTTATTCTGTCAAATTATTAATTACTAATTCTTAATTATTAATTACCCTTTTCCCTACCTTTGCCGTCCAAAAAATAAATACATGAAAACAATTACAATCGAAGGTCACCTGAGGACCGAGCATGGCAAAAAAGCCGCCCGCCAGATTCGCTCTCAGGACAATGTGCCGGGTGTAATTTACGGGGGTGCTCAGGAGGTAAATTTTTACGCTTCTGCAAAGGCTTT
>CANBSW010000073.1 GCA_947372235.1 Chitinophagaceae bacterium
TGTGTAAAAATTTTTGCCATCCCCAAAACATAATGCCTGTGCGAATCACCCTCCAGTCCGTGGGTAATGATTACCAGCTTTTTTCTTTCTTCCGAAATACAATGCCAGTCAAGATCAACAAAATCACCATCCGTTAATTCCAAACGCTCTCTTCGCTGGTATTCAAATTGTATTTTTCTGAACAGGCTTGGGAAAATGGTTTGTAAATGCTTGTTAAACTGCCAGAAAGGTGCTTTAAAATGTGGTTTGGGAAGTACAGGCATTCAAATAAGATTGATCACAAATGTAAACAGAAAGGATAATCCGGAACAATTGACACATATGTTTTTTTACAATGTTTTACACAAATCCATTTACTTCTTTCAATATCAATTGGCTTGTTTTACCTTCAATCTATGCCACAAAGTAAATACCTGAAATATTTTAAAGTATTATCGCTTTTTAACACCAAACGAACTCGCGATATTTTTCAGGTAAATCCTACTATCATACCGCAAAGAGAAGAAGCGGCAGAAACCCATATTAATATTTTTGATTACTCAGCCGATTATCTGGAAGAAAAAAAATTAGATCATGTTTCCGATTGTTTCCCCTTAAAAGACAATGGACATATTTCCTGGATCAATATTGATGGTATCCGAAAAGCTGATGTAGATGCAATCTGCAATCATTTTAATATTCACATGCTGATCCATGAGGATATCATCAGCGTTGGTCAACGGCCCAAGATGGATGAAATGCCACCCATACTTTTCTGCCTGCTAAATATGTTATACTTTAACCCAAATACGGGAGCTGTTGAAACCGAACAGATCAGCATTATTTTAGGGAAGGATTTTGTGATCTCTTTCCAGGAAGATTCTAAAAGAGATGTATTTGATCCTATCCGCGAAAAACTTAGGGCTCTCAACAGTAAACTGCGTCAAAGTAAGGCCGATTATCTATGTTATGCATTATTGGATATGATCGTGGATCATTATTATGTAGTGATGGAAAACATTGGCGAGTTGATTGAAATGCTGGAAGAAAAAATTGTACGCAGCAGCAATACGCGCGCATTGGCAGAGATCAATAATTTGCGGAAAGAACTGATTGTGCTTAAACGGAATGTTAGCCCCGTTCGTGATCTGATCAATGGTTTCATTCGCAGCGACAGTGATCTTCTCGAAGAACGCACTACCAAATACTTCAAAGACATTTACGATCATATCATTCAGGCAAACGACCTCGCTGAAAACTATCGTGATATGATGATGAACCTGCAAGACCTCTACCTCAGTAATGTGAACCTGAAGATGAATGAAGTGATGAAAGTAATGGCCGTAGTAACCTGTTTAATGGCACCAGCCACAGTAATCGGAGGGATTTTCGGAATGAACTTTGATGGTCTTCCCTATATACATCATCCCTATGGATTCTTTATTGCTTTTGCATTGATGATCATCATTCCTGTGTGGATGATCTTCGCATTTAGAAGAAGAGGATGGTTTTAAGAATTGAATTTCAAAAAACGATGAAAAAAAGTTGCCTTTTATTTTTTGTGATTGGTTTTTGTTTTTTCTGTTCAACCTCTTATTCTCAAAAAGGGATAAAAGGATTGGTGAATGCCGAAAAAGCATTTGCCACTTTTACAAAAACCCATACTGTAAGGGATGGATTTTTGCAATTCATGGATAGTACAGGAATTATTTTTAGAGAAGGAAATGCAATCAATGCGTTCGAATTCTATCAAAAACAAAACCCCAATGCTGCTATCTTAAGCTGGACACCTTCTTTTGCTGTAATCAGTGCATCCGGTGAAATGGGTGTTACTACTGGTCCATATGAACTTAGATCAGGATCTATACAGGATAGCTCTGTTTCATGCGGATTTTTTTCTTCCATCTGGGAGTTAAACAAAAACGGGATATGGAAAAATATGGTAGACCTGGGTATTTCTTATAAGAAAAGATCCCCTTTGGTAGATACAGTATATAAAATAAAGCTGCCTAAAACAAAGAACATTTACCGTACACCGATCGAGGATATAATATCATTGGACAATAAATTCAACACAGCTATCTCTGAAAAAAATTATGGATTTCTTATTGCCTATCTCTCGCCGGAAACCAGATTAAATATTGTAGGTGAAAAACCTGTAGCAGGTCATTCCGCAAGTTTTAATTCATTACAATTTATTTCAAAAAATGTAAAATTAAACGCTGTTTCAGGAAAAGTATCTGCTGCAGGAGATTTTGCTTATGTATATGGAACTGTTACGAACAGAAATAAAAAACAAAACTACCTGCGTGTCTGGATCTATCAAAATGACCAGTGGCAAGTAATTTTACAGACAATTCAATTATGATCTTTTTCATCAAGGTATTTATCATTTAAAACCTAGCAGTAACAGGGTTTTGCGGAATCATTAAGAAACGGGTAACGGATGCAGTAAACTTACCCCACTATCCGCAACTTAGCATAATTCAACATGATCTTTTTTTCACCATTCAATTTAAAATCAATGGTTGCAACCGGGTTATGCGCAGAACCTTCTACTTTTACAACAGAGCCAAAACCAAATTTCTGATGTTCTACCTGCTGGCCGGCTTGTAAACTACTTGTGTCGCTGGCCACAAAATCTGCCGAAGGCTTATGTTCCACCACTTTTGAAGAAGGTGGTACAATGGGAAGATATTCCGGTTTTGCATTTCTGCTCTCTGGTTTTTTTGAAGGTGGCGGACCATATCTTTTTTCTGCACCCGCTGCTGTATCACCAAAACCACCACCTCGTTGCATACGTTCATATCCACCGCCCCAATCAGCACCCATATTATTTCTGGCACCACCGCCGGCATAACTTTTATCAATGTATTGCTCGGGCATTTCTTCAATAAAACGGCTGGGTTCATTCTGCACCAATTGTCCAAAACGATAACGTGTATTGGCATAAGTTAACCAAAGGCGGTGCTTGGCACGTGTAATGGCAACATAAAACAAACGTCGTTCTTCTTCCAGTTCTTCCCGGGTATTAATACTCATGGCATTGGGAAATAACATTTCTTCAATACCGGCAACAAATACACAACTAAATTCCAATCCTTTGGCAGCATGAATGGTCATTAGTTTTACTACATCACTGTTCTCTTTATCATCATCTGCATCCGTTAATAAAGTGATCTGTTGTAAATAAGCCCCCAATGTTTTATCTCCCTGTTCTCCATCTTCATTACTCGGACTTTCCGTCCACTCTTTAATTGAGTTCATCAATTCCTGAAGATTTTCATATCGTGCCAATCCTTCTGATGTTTTATCAGCAAACAATTCTTTCGTGATATTGGTATGTTTACCTATCTGTACCACTACATCGTATGCATTCTTATCAGTAAGCATACTTTGAAAATAGCGGATCATCGTTACAAAATTCTGCAGCGTTTCCAGCGTACCTCCTTTAAAACCAAATTCACCGGCACGCGCCACTACATCAAACATAGAGATCTGCTGTTCATTAGCAGCGATCACACATTTTTCAATGGTTGTTTTACCAATACCCCTTGCAGGATAATTGATAATGCGTTTCAATGCTTCCTCATCTTTTGTATTAACTACCACACGCAGGTAAGCCAGAAAATCTTTTACTTCTTTGCGCTGATAAAAACTTACCCCACCATAAATGCGATAAGCAATGCCCATGCGACGCAGACTTTCTTCAAAAGAACGGCTTTGTGCATTGGTTCGATAAAGAATAGCAAAATCTTTGTTGTAATAATGATTGCGCAGTTTTTGTTCCTGAATGGTATCTGCTGTAAATTTTCCTTCATCATTATCAGTCATCGTTCGCACAAGACTGATCTTTTCCCCGGTACTGTTTTCGGTCCAGAGATTTTTAGGGATCTGTCCTTTGTTATTTTTGATCACTTCATTTGCCACATTCAAAATACTCTGGCTACTTCGGTAATTCTGTTCCAGCTTTACCACTTTTACATCATCATAATCTTTTTGAAACTGTAAAATATTTTCGATCGTTGCTCCGCGGAAACTGTAAATACTTTGTGCATCATCTCCCACCACACAAATATTTTCATTGGCAGCAGCGAGTAATTTTGTGATCTGGTACTGCACCGCATTGGTATCCTGGTACTCATCTATCAAAATGTATTTAAACTTATGCTGAAACTTATGTAGTGCTTCCGGGAAATTTTTGAGCAACTCGTACATTTTCAACAACAGGTCATCAAAATCCATTGCCCCATTTTTAAAACAACGGTTGGCATAGGCAGCATAAATCTGTGCCATAGCAGGGCGGTTGGCACGCATATCTTCCTGCTGTATATAATAATCAACAGCATACTCTGCCGGCCCAACTAATGCATTTTTGGCTGATGAAATTCGATTACCAACAGCAGCCGGTTTATAATGTTTATCATCCAGATTCAGTTCATTGATCACTGTTTTGATCACAGACCTGCTGTCATCCGTATCATAGATCGTAAAATTATTTGGGTAACCAATGCGATAAGCTTCTCCCCGCAGAATACGTGCAAACACACTGTGAAAAGTTCCGATGTATAAATTTCTGGCTTCTGAATTGCCCAATATTTTTTCAACCCGCTCCTTCATTTCTGCAGCGGCTTTATTGGTAAATGTGAGGGCAAGTATATTAAACGCATCCACTCCGTTCTTCATTAGGTGGGCAATACGTGTAGTAAGCACTTTTGTTTTTCCGCTTCCGGCACCGGCAACAATCATCAGCGGACCATTCATATGCAATACTGCCTCGCGCTGCTGCTCATTCAATCCATTCAGGTAATCTAACATCCCGCGAAGATAAATCTTGCAGGCTGTAAATAATACTTTGTGGGTATTTGTGTAAAATGATTTTTTAGCAGGCTTTTGTATAAGGCCCGGCACCCGTTGTGTCACTCACTGGTACACTAGAATAAACAGCAGCAGTTTACGAAAAAAGAAATAATAAATTTTTAATAGTCTATATATTTGATAGACTATTAAAAATTTATTATTTTTGTACCTCATAAGAGTGAGGGAGTTTTCATTTGTCTACTGATATCCTGGCGGTTTACTGCCGGGGTATTGGTAACAGAAAAGTTTTTTTGATATGAAAAATGGCCATGTGACCGAGCGGTTAGGTGCAGGTCTGCAAAACCTTTTACGGCAGTTCGATCCTGCCCGTGGCCTCATGTTTAATGATTTTCTATATGGCAAGCAATCGAAGCGGGGCGGTATTTCTATACTGCCTTTTTTTTTGTATATGTTAAAACATTACAGGCATAACTGTTAAGATGTTGCCGTATCAGCATTCCTTAGGCACACATGGTTTATATTTGCAACTACCCAAAACCAATCCATCGCTTTTACAGTGTTTTCCTGATTGATTCTATTTAATCAAATTTTAAAATTGTGCGCATGATGAATGTATTCAAAAGCAAGAACGGAAATTGCAATTTGGTAATGATACTGGCAATGCTGGTATGCATGAGTTTTGCATTCAGTAATCCTTCTTCAGAAGCAGTTACAGATAATAAAATAGTAAATGCATTATCAGTAACCAATGAAAAAATGGCTTTGTATGAAGACCTTGATCTGGATTCATTAGGTTTATCACGCGAAGCATTTGCCTATGCGCTGGCGGGTTTTAAAAATCTGCTGGCAGAAGGAAAGATTCAGAAAGACAATCTGTTATCCATCCTTGATTTCACCTTGCCTTCCGGAAAAAAAAGATTATTTGTGATCGATCTGGTTACTGAAGAACTGGTATTCCATACCTATGCATCGCATGGAAAAAACTCAGGACAGGTGATCCCAACAAAATTCTCTAATAAAAACAACAGCAATCAAAGCAGTTTAGGGTTTTATGTTACCGGTGATACCTATAATGGAAAACATGGCCAATCACTTCGTTTGCTTGGTGAGGAAAAAGGCATCAACGACAAAGCATTCGAACGTGGAATTGTAATGCACAGCGCTTCCTATGTTGATGAAAACATTATTGCCAGCCAGGGTTTTATTGGCCGTAGTCAGGGATGCCCGGCACTTCCTAAAAACATTTCGAAAGATATCATCAACAAAATAAAAGAAGGCAGCTGTTTATTTATTTACAGTCCCGATAAATATTATGTTACCCATTCCCGGATGATCCGCGAAAACAAAGCATAATAATACCAATTAGACTTTGCAAATAGTCGATTGATAAAGTAATCTAATCACCAATTTTTTTAACACATAGGGACATAGGTTCGGAAATAGGGCATATAGAATAAATACTATGTTTCCTTGTTCTTAACCTATGTTCCTCCTATGTGTTTCAAAAAAATCGAGTACAAATATTAATGATTTAATGAAATGTAAATACCTGATTGGTATAATTTCAAATCTTATACAAACAAAAACTGCAACCATTACGGCTGCAGTTTTTTTATCGGGGGATATAGCACACTAATTTTTATTAAACGGGTCTGAATATTTAATATCACTCACCACGGTCACATCTGTTAACGTTTGTAAAAATGAAAGCAACCTCTGTACATTTTGCGGAGCAACGGAATGTGCAGGAATATTTCCGGCTAGCATAGTTTGTAAACTTGCCACACTGCCATTATGAAAATAAGGAGCTGTGTTGGCAATGTTTCGTAAACTGCCTGACTTAAACCGGTTTTGATTATTAATACCGGCATCTGTTGCATCTGCCAGGCCAAATGGTGCAACCGGATCGGATGTAATGAACATGGGTGGTGCATGACAACCCGCACAGGTTCTGTTACCCGCTGTTGTAAAAAAGGTTTCACCCGCAAGTTCATCAGCTGTAAATGTGGCAAGGCCCTGTTTTACCTGATCGTATTTTGATTGATACGTAACAATCGATCTTACAAACTGCGCCAATGCTCTTGAGATCTTATCTGTGTTGATCTCCGTTGTACCAAATGCTTTTTGAAACAGAGCAGGATAATAACTCAGTGCAGAAATTTTTGTTTGCATTTCTGCTAATGTCATTCCCATTTCTGTTGTGTTTTGAATGGGCTGCAAAACCTGGTCTTCCAGTGTATTCGATCTCTCATCCCAAAACATTTTTCCTGATCTGTAAAAGCGAACATTCAGTAACTGCATTGAATGCCTTGCTGTTGATCCACCGGCAAATCCTTTGCTTTTAACTGCTGAATCCGAAAAAGATAAAGTCTGTTTGTGGCAGCTGCCGCAACTCACTGTATTATTTTTTGAAAGATTCTTATCATAAAACAAAACCCTTCCCAACGTAGCACCATCATTGGTGATGAGATTACTCAACGGTGTATTATCGCATCCGGGTAAAGCACTGCTAATATGTGTTGGCAAGGCAATATTGCTATAGTTAAAAGAGGTTGCGGGTAATTGTGGTAATCCAAGAGTAGAAGTGGCTGTGCCTGTTGTGATCTGATTGCCTGTATCACTAACTGCATCAGATTTTGAACAATACTGAAATAAGGTTGCAGCAACAATAAGGCAAACAAGGATACTCGTTTTTTTCTGTTTCATACTGGCTGGTTTTAGGTAAGTGCCCAAGGGAGGCCCTCTACCATATCAGATGCAGGTATTTTCTAAAACATACGCCGTTAACAAAAATTTACCTTTTGTTCAAGAATGGAAGTAAAAAACTTCTGGTTTTTTTTGAAACACATAGGGACATAGGTTAGAAAAAAGTTCACATAGAATTGACTCTATATGCCCTTTTCTTTAACCTATGTCCTTATGTGTTTCAAAAAAGAAGTTAGAACAAGATTCAAAAAAAGCAAGACCTATTTTTTCTCCGCAGGATAGATATTTGTATAATGTAAGATGATCCGAAACAACTCATCGGGTACAAAAGGTTTCACCACAATTTCGTCGATACCGATATCATTGATCTTGTCACTCACTTCACGGGGAAGGCTGGCTGTTAATGCAACGATCGGGATCTTAACACCATTCTCGCGCATACGCCTGGTAGCTTCATACCCATCCATTACAGGCATATGCATATCCATCAATACCAAACGGTGTTTGGTCACATCTATTTTATTAAGCGCTTCCTGTCCGTTAACAGCCACTTCAACAGTAGCACCCCATCTTTCAAGAAAAGTACGCGCTACAAGAATATTCACTTCATTATCTTCTACCAGTAAAATTTCAACTCCGGAAAGTGGTTTACTTTCTTCTGTAGGGATCTCCGTTTTTTTCGGCTCCGGTTTTTTCTCTACACTGATGATCTTTGTGAAAGTTTGGGTAAAATAAAATACAGAACCTTTGCCGGGTTCGCTGATAAGGTATAATGTAGACCCTTGCAGTTCTATCAGTTTTTTACATATCGCCAGCCCCAGCCCTGTTCCTCCAAAGTTTCTTGAAGTAGACGTATCTGCCTGGGTAAATTGTTCAAATATCAGTTTCTGTTTTTCCTGGGCAATGCCAATACCGGTATCTTCTATGCGTATCGTTAATGTAATGGTTGCATCTGTTTGGGTCTTCGCAATAATATCGAGCAATACATACCCTTTCTTGGTAAACTTGATCGCATTATTAACCAGGTTGGTGATCACCTGACCGATACGTGTAGGATCAGCCAGAATTTTAGTTTTTAAATCAGGGTCGATCTGCAATCTCAACTCAATTCCTTTTTCTTCTGCAGATGTTCGCAAACCGGAAATGATATTCTTTGCCACATTGGTCAGATCGGTTTCAATAGATTCGAAATTTACCTTTCCTGCTTCTATCTTATTATAATCAAGAATATCATTTACAATAGCCAAAAGATTATTGGCAGAGAATAACAATACATTCAATTGTTCTTTCTGTTCAATACGGGGGTTATCGCGAAGAATTAAATGAGTCATTCCCAAAATTGAATTCAATGGGGTACGGATCTCATGCGACATGGTTGACAGGAATTCATTCTTCGCTTTCAAACCCTGCTCGGCCTGTTCTTTGGCTTGTTTTAATGTATAGGCAAATCGGAAAGAAAGAATGAGCGACTGAAGGAAAAAGAAACTGATATATCCGATAAACAAAATTCCTTTCTGAGGAGCAACAATACCAAAATACTGAAGGTTGATTACCATAAAAACAATGAAAACCACCCCTGTACTCATCAATGCATAGGCTGCCCCCAGCCGTTTATTACGCATGGCCTGTACATACACATAAAATGCATAGGCGATCACACCAAACATGACTACGAGAAAAGGATTGATGAGTTGAGTAAATACAGAGGGAGGAAACAGGATAACAATGGCAGAAAGAAAAACACAGATCCAAACTTCTATTATCAGTACTTTTTTCTTTGAATCTTCAGGGTAAAGATTCTGTGTATATAGAATAAAAAATATCACACTGATAAAAAGAGAAAGATATTCAAGGTGTATGGTGACAGACCATGGAATTTCCGGAAAGATCGTATGCAATACATATCCTCTCGCGCCAATGATACGGTAACTATACGCCATACAGAAAAGCGCGAAATACAAAATTGTTTTATCATGTTTGCCAAAAAGAAACAATCCATAAAAAAATAATCCACCCATGAATAAACAACCTGTCAGTACAAGGTCAAAAGCCGAATCTTTTTCTTTTTCATAGAACAATGCATCTTTATCACCAATCACAATTTCTTTATAGGGGCCGCCTTTTGAGTGCCAGAAGTTGGCAACCTGTAATATCAAGTACAGTGTATCAGACTGGGTTGTGAGTTCAACTGTTTTCTCAAGCCATTTAGGGACCGCTTTTTCTTCAACAGAATCCGGATTGCCGGAATTGGCAAACATTTCTCCATTTACAAATAAACGATAGCTGGAATAGGTATCCGGAATCTGTAATGCCAGTTTATTAGTTCTTTTAGGAAGCAGAACTGTAACCGCATAAGTGGCATATCCCTTTGCAGTTAGCGGCTTATTATTGATAAAGGTGTTTTCAAACAATCTTGGGAAAGGAACAAAGACCGAAGAAACAACGGAATCCTTTGGAGTAATTAGTTGTTTCCAGTAAATGGCCCATTCGCCTGAAAGAGGAATATATTGTTTGGAAAGATCAACCTGCCTCAGATCGATCAATCCTTTTTGCGCTGCCGGTAAATAGGTTGGTTGACTTTTTACTGTTGATGAAAACAATACAAAAGACACGACAAGGAAAAAAAGAAAAAAATATATGCGGTTCTTAAAGGACATAGGTTTCTACAGGTATTAATATTTACACAACAATTCCTACTACACAGATATGCTTTTACAAGGGGTTGCTAAAATAGTAAAAAACAGGGGCTTTTGTATTATACAAAAAAAAGGTAATTTGTACAATCCGCAATCAATTTGGGAGAAAACTAATATCTTTTTTAACTTCTGATGCGAATAGATCAAATACAGGAAGATACCGCTAAAATTAAAATAAAAGTTTGAACATTGATCAAAGAGCCGATCTCGAATAAAAAATGCCCTTATTATTAACGATGATGTATTTGTAGTAAATACCCGACTCAATAGCTTTTCGATCGAAAATTTATAGTGTTACCAAACCTCTTTTTATGGCTTCTAAGGCAAGTCCAACCCGGCTCTGAACTTTGAGTTTTGCAAAAAGGGTTTCCCGATAACCATCAATGGTTCTTTCACTTAAAAACATCAATGCGGCAATTTCTTTATAGGTTAGATCAGAGCAGGCATACTGCAAAAAGGCTTTTTCTTTTTCTGTGATCTGTATCGATTCTTTTTCAGACTGTAACAGTCTTCTGAAATTTACATTACTGGTATCTGCATTGTAATATCCTTTCATATGAATTTCCTGTAATGCTTTTTCCAGTTCATCGGGATGGGTTTCTTTCAGCAGATAAGCGCAACAGCCGGCTTTGATCATATCGATGATCACCATATCATTATCATTCATCGATAATGCCACCAGTTTCATCTGCGGATATTTGTTACTCAGCCATTTTGCGGTTTCTATGCCATTCATCACCGGCATGTTTACATCCAGTAACATGATCGATGGCTGAACGGGACACAGCTCTATTTTTTCCTGCAATTCTTTTCCATTCAGGGCTTCCACTACTACATCATACACTTTAAAACTTTTCAACATCAGGCTCAGAGATTTGAGAAAGAGCTGGTGATCATCTACTATGCCAACTGGTATTTTCATGCTGTAACAGGTATTTGTATGTTTACCAATGTACCATTTTGCCCTGAGGATTGCCATTGAACTTTTCCTTTCAGCAAATAGGTACGCTGTTTAATATTTAATATGCCAACACTTTTGATGGTGTTTTCTTCATCAAATCCAATACCATCATCACTTACAGATATGGAGAGGGTGCCCGCTTCTTCGCTGATGCGTATGGAAATATTCTTTGCCCTTGCATGCTTGATAGCATTTTGTAACACTTCCTGAACAATGCGGAAAAGAATGATCTGTTTATCAGCCTGCAAAGTGATCACACCCTGCTTGTATAAGCGTAACTCTATACTTTTTGCAGCATTGATACGGCTGATCTCTGCTTCCAGATTTTCCATGAAATTGAACTGCTGTAACCATTCTTTGTTTAATGCTTTTGATAATGTTCTGATCTCCTGAATGGCTTTGGCAAGTGTTTCATCTGCCAGATTCAGGGTTTCCGAAGATTCAGTTTGAGCCCGCTGGGTAAGACCTATCAACAGTTTGGTACTGTTAAGCAGTTGGCCAACATTATCATGAATTTCAATGCTTAACTGATTAAGGGTTTCTTCCTGGGTTTCTAATTGAGATTGTAACAACTGCTTTTCAAAATCGGCTTCCATCGATTCCTTTTCTTTCAGGTGTTTCAGGTCGCGTCTTAAATAAGCCATGATGAGCATCACAATAAACAATGTAATCAGCAATAAAAAGATAGAAGCCCCAAAAATGATGCTTATGTTTTCTGATGGATTTTGCATGCCAGTCCGTAAATAGTGTAGAAACAGAAAATCGCAAACAAGAGATTATGAAAACGCCATAATATTCCCGCAGCATTATCTCCCTGAACAATCAGGAATTTATAAGAAATAAATATAAAAAAACTTCCTGTATAATAAGTGAATACACCTATCATGATCCAGAACAATGCACCATCTGTTAACCCCGTTACCTTATTATCCGTTACTAGTTTTCCATAGAAAAACGAAAGACAACATGCAGTAATAATGAAACTGGCTACTGCGGATACTGCACTGTTGTAACTTCTAATTCCATCACCCTTGGAAATGGAATATACGGCACAAAGAACAAAGAACACAGCTGCTACAATAATCAGTTTTTGTATAATAGGCCGGCTTAATGAATAAAAAAGGGAAGACAGAATACAGAATGATAAAACAACATTAGCTGCATATACAGTATAATTGGAAACCTTTGCTATTTCAAGAATGCTGGCTGCAACATTGGTAACCAGTTGAGTAACAATGAACCAAAATATATATAAGAGCTCCTTTGGTAATTTCTTAAATGGCTTAACAAAAAAGAATAATGCAAGCAAAGGAGCCCCTATATCTATGTAGTTTAATATAAAACCGAAAAATTTCAAAAAATAATGCTTTAAAGATTGGAAAATGTAAATGAAATATTAATTGTTATCAGGAGGGGGGCAGCCCGGAGGATAAGGGCAGCCATCAATAGAACCATCATCAGGAGCTGCTGCACCGAATTTTAATTTTCCGGATTTTACCGGGGCTTTTGCTTTTGTTTTTTTATCAACCCTTGCTTTAATATGCACCACATTGAACGGAGCCCCGTTTGCCTGTTTTTTTTGTACGATCTCCTGAGAGAAGATCACACCTTTGGCGCTGGTATGCGTGTTTAATAGTTTTAGCAGATCCTCTTTTCTAAAGTAGAATTCTACAATACATTGTTTTGCCATAGCAGTGAAATTTGGGTTTGGTGAAAGACAACAAATATTAAGAAAAAAAATGACATAAAAACCGGGGGTTTTCCAATTTTCAATACGGGAAATTTCCCGGGGTAGCTTCGGGTAAATTACCCATAAATGATAACATTATACAGGTTTTGATTGGCTCTCATTAAAATACAGTGTTTTTCACGTTGATGCTTTCGATTTTGTACTGTATAATTACATCAGTTATTTATTTAATAAATTAAACGGCCTGTTCTTACCCAATAATCTTAAAAAGCTAAAATCAACCCTATGAATGGATTTCCGATTATTGATCTGGTAGCAGGTATCATTTTTATCTTTTTTTTACTCAGTATCATTTGTAGTTCTGTTGTAGAGATGGTGCTTACTGCCGGAAAGTTTCGCGCAAAAATGCTGGAAAAATGGTTGTTGAATATTTTTGATAATAAGGTAGATGATGGATCTGGTAATAAGATCACTCTGGGCCAGGCTATTATGGATCACTGTACCACAGCCGGTTTATCAAAAGTAGGAAAGGCAACATCGTATATTGATGCAAAAAATTTCACTGCTGCCTTGCTGGAGAAAATTACCTATGATCCTGCCAATCCCAGGAGTGTGGCTACAGATATTAACCAGCTGATAAAATCTATTGAAAATTCCGACCTGCTTCCCAATGATCTGCAAAGGGCTTTTCTGGGATATGCCAATGAAGCAAAAGACAGTTATCGTGCATTAACCGTAAAAGTAACGGGTGAGATAGAAATGTTTTCATCTAAAATTGAAAAATGGTTTGATACAAGTATGGATAGGGTTTCGGGTACTTTAAAATCCAGGTATACCAGAAAATTCACCTTTTGGATAGCGATGGGTATTGTTTTTTTTCTGAATGCAGACAGTATCAATATTGCTAAATATCTCTATAAAAATCCGGAAGCAAGAACCCATCTTGCCGAACAGGCTTTTGAAGCCGGGAAAAACGACAGTATTAAAAATCAGGTTATCCGGGTTATTGCCAGAAATACAAAAGATTCGGGTAAGGTTGATTCGGCTACCGCACAACAATTAACCGATTCATTAACAATGCATATCCAGGATATCAAACAAACAAGGGCATTGCTGGATGATGCTTTACCACTTGGATGGAATGAAAGGTCTATTGATACAAACGGAAGTAAGTGGTATATTTTTCTGCAGATCATTTCAAAACTGACCGGATTGATGTCAACCGTATTTGCCATAATGATGGGTGCCCCTTTCTGGTTTGATGTATTGAATAAAATTTCCAATATGCGCGGGTCGGGTGCAAAACCGGCTACCAGCGACAATAAAAAATAATCTCACCATATCCTGCTCCTTAAAATAGGTCGAAAGGCTCTTGTATCAATCACAAAACCATAAAAGGTTTTAAATCCATCATCTTAAAAACCAATAATACATGCTTAAACTAATGTTCACACCCGAACTTGCCAATGACTATGAACATCTTTTTGATTCGGCCATTATAAATACCAGCCATTATCCGGAGGTGGATGGATATATCAAAAAAATTCTTGCCAATAAAACCAGGTATGAAGCTGTGGGTGCCCCGCTGAATATTCCCTGGTATTTTATAGCAGTGATTCATTGTATGGAAGCCGGGCTTGATTTTAAAGCTCATTTACATAATGGTGATTCATTGGACCAGAAGACCGTACAGGTGCCCAAAGGCAGGCCGCTTACCGGAACCCCGCCGTTTACCTGGGAAGAAAGTGCAACAGATGCTTTAACCTATGAAGGGTTTGCCAACTGGACTGACTGGAGTATTGCCGGAATATTATATAACCTCGAAAAATATAACGGAACAGGTTACAGAAACCAAGGTATTAATACACCTTATCTGTGGAGCTATTCAAATCAATACACATCGGGTAAATATGTTCAGGACGGTAAATATGATTCCAATGCCGTTTCAAAGCAATGTGGTGCTGCAGTTATTCTAAGAAGAATGCTGGAGATGCAGGTGATCGGTTCAGCCAATACAGATCGTATTTCAAGGATCAAAGAACTGGGCGAGCAGGTTGCTTTTAATAACGGCAGTGTAAAAAATGACAATGCAGCGCAATTACAGACATTGTTGAATGCTGCGGGTATTCCGCTTAAATCTGATGGACTGGCAGGTAATAATACATCTAATGCCTATTACCAGATCTCCGGAAAATATTTGAAAGGAGATCCAAGAAGAGTTTAGTTGCATACAACAGTTTGTTTTAATAAAGGGGGATAAGAAAAAAGGAATGCGGCAACTGGCTACTCTTTTATCTTATCCCTCTCTTATTGAATTGATTTGAACAACAGATTTTCTGACTTTGGATAAGATGCTTATCTTAATGACTTTACTATATGCACTCAGAAGTAGCTCCAGTTTCCCTACATCGTTTAAGGGCCATTGTAAGTGGCTCTATTGGTAATTTGGTTGAATGGTACGACTGGTATGCGTATGCGGCATTCTCGCTTTATTTTGCGCCCGTATTTTTTCCGGGTAAAGATGCAACTGCCAATCTCTTGAATACGGCAGGTATTTTTGCAGTAGGATTTTTAATGCGCCCCATTGGTGGCTGGTTGTTTGGAAGCCTTGCCGACAGGCGCGGCAGAAAATGGGCAATGACGGTTTCTGTATTGATCATGAGTTTTGGTTCTTTAATGATAGCTGTTACACCTTCTTATAACAGCATTGGTATTGCTGCACCAATATTATTACTACTGGCAAGATTATTACAGGGCTTAAGTGTTGGTGGCGAATATGGAACCGCAGCAACCTACCTGAGCGAAATGGCCGGAAAAGGGCGAAGGGGGTTTTATTCCAGTTTTCAATATGTAACATTGATTGGCGGACAATTAACTGCGTTGGCTATTCAGTTACTATTACAAAATATCTTTCTTACAGATGAGCAAATGCATAGCTGGGGTTGGCGTATTCCTTTTTTTATTGGAGCACTCTTATCACTGATCGCATTTTATCTCAGAAAAAATATGGATGAATCGGAAGCCTTTGAAAAAAACAAACTCATCAAAAAAGAAAAGAAAGGATCGATCAGAGAATTGTTGCATCATCCCAAAGCAGTAGCAACCGTTGTTGGATTAACGCTGGGTGGTACCATTGCATTTTATACTTACACAACGTACATGCAAAAATTTCTGGTGAATACGGTACATCTTACCAAAGGCCAATCAACATTACTTACGTTTATGTCTTTATTTATTTATGCTGCCATACAACCTTTGTTTGGAATCTTATCCGACCGTATTGGCCGCCGCCCTTTATTAATAGGGTTTGGTGTGCTGGGAACGATTTGTACGGTGCCAATCTTAACGGTGTTAAGTCATACAACCAATCAACTACACATATTTTTCTTAATGATGGCCGCATTATTAATTGTGAGTGGATATACTTCTATCAACGCAGTGGTAAAAGCAGAATTGTTTCCGGCAGAGATACGGGCATTGGGTGTGGGTTTTCCTTATTCGGTTACCGTTGCTTTGTTTGGCGGAACGGCAGAGTATTTTGCTTTGTGGTTTAAGAATGCAGGATTTGAAACGGGATATTATTGGTATACTACTGCCTGTATTTTTATTTCGTTGTTGGTGTATATTTTTATGCAGGATACAAAGGATACTTCGCTTATTGAAAAAGGGGTGTAAATAAAATTCTCTGTACCTCCGTGCGCAAAATAATTTTCTCGCAAAGGCAAAGCTGCAGTTTTGACTACTTAAAAATCTGGTACACCAATAAACTCATCAAGTACGCCAACCCTGTCATGTAAATAAACTGGAAGATGGGCCATTTCCAGGTTTTGGTTTCGCGTTTTACTACGGCAAGTGTTGTCATACATTGCATGGCCAACACATAAAAGATCATTAAGGAAAATGCGGCGGGCAGCGTGTAAACCTTTCTTCCATCAGGATGCGTGGCAGCTTCCATTTTCTGACGCAGTGATGAATTATCGGTTTCTTCCACACTATATAAGGTGGCCATTGTTCCTACAAATACTTCTCTTGCTGCAAAGGATGTAATGAGGGCAATTCCAATTTTCCAATCATATCCCAAAGGAGCAATTACCGGCTCTATTGTTTTGCCTAAAATGCCTGCATAGGAGTTCTGTAATTTTTCTGAAGACAAGTGTCTTTGTAAAGAATCTTTTTTTGCGGGTAATTGCAACGTGAGGGCTGCATATTTATCTTCCACTTTCTGCATTCTGTCACCGGGTCCATACGAACTTAAGAACCATAGAAAAATGCTGATCACAATAATTACTTTACCGGCATCAAACACAAAGATCCTGGCTTTTTCAACCATGGTGATACCCACATTTTTCCATCGTGGCGCACGATAAATGGGGAGTTCGAGAATAAAGAAACTTTTTTCTTTGATCCTGATAAACCATTTCATCACATAACTAACAATCAGTGCCATTACTGTACCAAGTGCATAAAGACCCATCATCACCAATCCCTGTACACTTAAGAAACCAAAATAATATTTATCATCTACTACCAATGAAATTAAAATTGTATAAACCGGCAAACGTGCACTGCAACTCATTAACGGGGTAACAAGAATGGTAAGAAGCCGTTCTTTTTTATTTTCAATATTTCGTGCGGTCATGATCGCGGGCACGGCGCATGCAAAACCACTGATCATGGGCATTACACTCTTTCCATTTAATCCTACTTTACGCATCAATTTATCGGTTAAGAAACTGATGCGAGCCATATAGCCTGTGTCTTCCAATATAGTGATTAGCCCAAACAGGATCATAATCTGAGGAATAAATACCAATATCCCGCTAAGTCCGGCCACAAATCCATTGATCAATAAATCGCTCCACCATGCCTGTGGTAATGTGTGGTTTAACCAATTGGCACTTACTTTAAAAGCCCATTCAATGCCATCCATCGGGAAACGTGCCAGCCAGAAAATACTTTGGAACAATAAAAACAGAACAGTGATTAATATCACATAACCCCAAACACGGTGCAGTAATAAATTATCCAGTCTGTCTGAAAACATTTTTTTCTCCAATGGTCCGGGTTCTATCACATGCTGCTGCATGATCTGCCTGATACGGGTGTATCGCTGCATGATCTCTTCGGCCTGTGTTTTGGTAGGATTGAATTTGTTATCAATCTCTATCTGTTCAACTGCTTTTTGCTGCTCATCCGTTAAAGGAAAATTTTCGTGGTTGATGAGGTAATGGATACCGGCATAATCACTCAGCCCGGGAAATAGTTTCTTAACACTATCCACAGAGGCAGGTGCCAGTTTTTTAGTATCCATAAAATCGAGTGTGGCTCTGGAATGATCCATTTTTGCCACCAGCGATAAGATCTTTTTTAATTCAATCAGTCCTTTATTCTTTCTCGGGTTTACTGCTACTACCGGGATACCCAGTTCGGCCTGTAAACCGTTGATGTCTATTTCAATGTCTTTTTTAGCGGCAAGATCGTTCATGGTCAATGCCATTACTACGGGGATCTTCAGGTCGATGATCTGGCTGCAAAAGAGCAGGTTTCTTTTCAGGTTACTGGCATCGGCCACCAATAAAACCACATCGGCTTTAATATCTGTATCGGCACCCATCAATACTTTATAAGCCACCCATTCATCTGCCCTGCGGGGATAAAGACTGTAAGTACCGGGAAGATCGATCAGTTCGGCATGCATTTTATCATCCAGCATAATATGCCCGGTTTTCTTATCAACCGTAACACCGGGAAAATTGCCCACTTTCTGGTTCAATCCCGTAAGGGCATTAAACAGCGAAGTTTTTCCGCTATTGGGATTGCCCACTAATGCGATATGTAGATCGGTTTTTGCCAAAAGTTTTAAATGGCTGCAAAAGTAGCAGCAATAAAGGGGGATAAGTTACGAGATTGGGAAGAGAATCTATATGAAATTATAAACTGATAACGTAACGGTGCATGCATCCGCTTATTTTTGCAAACACAAACCGTTCTATTCATGAAAAAAATACTGCTTGTACTTTTACTGATACCCGTACTTAGCTTCTCGCAAAGCAAAAAGAAAAAACGTATTGCCGAAGAAAAAGCCAATACAGAACTCGTAGCCAATCTTACCGCACATATTCAATACCTGGCTGATGATAAACTGGAAGGCAGAAGAACCGGAACTAAAGGTGAAGAACTGGCCATGCAATACATTATTGGTCAATACCAGCAAATGGGATTGGAACCCAAAGGCAGCAAAGGATATATTCAGGAGTTTGAAGTGAATGAAGGCAGACAGGTAGATGATATTACCCATTTACAGGTAGAAGGTAAATCACTTTTATTAAACAAAGAATACATTCCGATGGCATTTAGCGCCATGACAAAAATTTCCGGCACCCCGGCGATAGCACTCAGTGAACCCAAACAACCCTGGTTTAAAGACTTGAAAGATATACTGGAAGAAAATAAAACCAACCCGCATTTTGATGTGGAAGAAGAAGTAAAAAAAATGGTAAACACTGTTGCTGCTAAAGGTGCCACTGCTTTGTTTCTATTTAACACTTCTTCTATCACTGATAATCTGCAGTTCAATAAAAATGATAAAGCGGAGCCTGTAAAAATCCCGGTGATCTATATTACCAAAGAAGGGTATCAAAAATATTTTTCCGATCATTCGGCTACACTCGCTATTGAATTAAATGTTCATTTCTCTGATAAAAAAAGAACGGGACGAAATGTTGCCGGCTTTATAAATAATAATGCAGCCAACACGGTGATACTTGGTGCGCATTATGATCATTTGGGGTATGGAGAAGATAAGACTGCATTAGATACCGGTCATATCATCCACAATGGCGCAGATGATAATGCCAGTGGTACCGCGGCTTTAATCGAGTTGGCAAGAATGCTGAAAAAGCAGGCACCCACCAATAACAATTACCTGATCCTTA
Source organism: Chitinophagaceae bacterium (assembly GCA_947372235.1). Taxonomy (GTDB): domain Bacteria; phylum Bacteroidota; class Bacteroidia; order Chitinophagales; family Chitinophagaceae; genus Sediminibacterium. The sequence continues at coordinate 19,789 of CANBSW010000073.1, forward strand.
ATTTTTCTGGAGAAGAACTGGGGTTGTTGGGCAGTAAATACTGGTTAGATAATCCTACCACAACCATCAATCCAAATTATATGATCAATATGGATATGGTGGGCAGATATGATACCGCACACAAATTAACCATTGGTGGCTACGGCACTTCTCCTGTTTGGGGTGAAGTATTTGCAGCAGAGAAAAATAACCTGGCGGTACACTTCGACAGCACCGGCAGCGGCCCGAGTGATCATGCTTCTTTTTACAGAAAAGATATGCCCGTTCTTTTTCTTTTTACCGGCAGCCACAGCGATTATCACAAAGCAACCGACGACTGGGATAAAATTAATTACGACGGTGAGAAAGACATTGTGAAAATGGTGTATCATCTCATCGGATCCACAGACAGTAAAGGAAAACTTCCCTTTACCAAAACAAGAGATACACAAACAGGACGTTCTAAATTTAAAATTACTTTAGGTGTAATTCCTGATTATGGATTTAGTGGAACCGGAATGAGAATTGATGGAGTTAGTCCCGGAAAAATTGCAGAAAAAGCCGGCTTACAAACAGGAGATATTTTATTGCAATTGGGTGATATCAAATTTGTGGATGTGAACAGTTATATGGAAGCACTG
>CANBSW010000074.1 GCA_947372235.1 Chitinophagaceae bacterium
CCATTTTTATATTTAGAAACAATACTGCCTGATTTGGACCATTTATCTATATATTTTCCTTGATAAGCATCTGCGAAAACGGGGCCAAATTTTGTCCAGTGACTAAGATCTTTCGAAGTGGCAATTAATAAACGAGCCGTCTTTCCATCATAAGCCGTATAGGTCATATAATAAACACCTGCAGCATCTTCTACAATTCTGGGATCTTCGCATCCTCCCTGCCATTCATATTTTTTGAAAGCATCATTATCGGGGAAGAAAACAGGTTCTGTATTTCTGGTGAAATGTAATCCGTCAGAACTCACCGCCAGTCCTATTCTTGAAGTACCACCCGGCAATCCGATCTTATCCTGTGCGCGGTACAACATAAACACTTTACCATCTTTCACAACAATGGCTGGATTAAAAACATCTTTCTCTTCCCATCCCACTTTCTTTTTCCATATCGGATCGGTGAATGTTCCGGTTCCGGGAGTTAGTACGGGATTTACACTGTCTGCCTTTTCAAAATCCAACATGGCCCAGGTATTGCTTTGTTCTGCAGAGCCTCCCATCAAATGTTGGTTGATATGATCACAGGAAGTGATGGTAAGCATCAGCAATAAGAGAACGGAGATGCTGCTTTTTTTTATGTTGATCATATCATTGATTTTAGGGAATTAAGAATAGTGCGGTATTTTTTTTCACCGCAGAGAACGAGAGAACAGGGAGTTTTCGAGAGATTTATTTATTCATTGCATATTGAATCCCACCTAAAATATGTTGCAGATACATGGGTTCTTTGAAAGATTCATCGGTGTGTCCCATCTCGGTATAAAAAGCACGGCCACCATCAAAATCATGGTACCAGGCCATGGGATGTACATCTCCATTAATACCACCTGTATAACTTTTTTCATCGATAGTGATCAATACATGCAGATCAGATTGTATGTCTTTGAAATTGTACCATTCATCAAAACGTTTCCATGCAGCGGGTAAATGTTTAGTGGAAATATGGGTTGCATCTACAATATTTAAAACAGCATCCTGTTGTTTTGGGTGACTTTTAAAATAAGCGCCTACCAGTTTATTATACCAGGGCCAGCCATATTCTGTATCGGTAGCAGCATGTATTCCCATATAACCTTTACCCGATTGAATGTATTTTTCAAAAACAGTCTGTTGTTCATCATTTAACACATCTCCTGTTGTACTTAAGAAAATAACTGCATCATATTGTTTCAGATTTTTTTTATTGAATAGGGAGGCGTCTGTAGTTGTATCTACCGAAAAATTATTTTCTGAACCCAGTTTCTGTATCGCAGCAATACCTGCCGGAATAGACGCATGGTGAAAGGCTTTGGTTAACGAGAAAACCAATACTTTTTTTGATTTTTTAATCGCAGTAAAAGAAAAAGAACATAAAGCAATCAGGAGGATACAAGCGGTGCTGACAAGTTTTTTCATGTGTTTTGTTTTATGGCTGTTTTGATAATCATCATTTTTCTTTTTCTACAATATCAGAAAAAGAAGCAATCGGTTATTTGTATATTTATTTGCACGCAAAGGCGCAAGGGCGCGGTTTGGGGTACTTTTAGTGTAAATAGTTAATAATTGATATAAGTTAATTTACTAATTATTCCTATTTTCAACATTCGCCTTACCGCAGGCTAAATCTAACGAAAGAAAACCAAATACCACTGCTCTATGAAAGCAAAAACCGGTTCCTTACTTGCCGCAATGATGTTTTTTGAATATTTTATCTGGGGTGCCTGGTATGTAACCATGGGCACTTATATGGTAGAACACTTACATGCCCAGGGAATTGAGATCGGCGCCACCTATGGCGCACTGGCTATTGCCACGATGATCTCTCCATTTTTTGTAGGATTGATTGCCGACCGTTTTTTTGCTGCCCAAAAAATTATGGGTGTTCTACACCTGATCGGTGCCATACTTTTATTTCTGGCAACACAAATCGAGCACAGCAATACTTTTTATTGGGTGATTCTGTTATACTCTTTGGTTTATATGCCAACCATCGCGCTTAGTAACAGTGTAGCTTTCTCTCAAATGACCGACCCTGGAAAACAATTTCCATGGATCCGTGTATTTGGTACATTGGGCTGGATAGTAGCCGGTGTTTTAATTGGACAATTGGGAATTGAAAAAACTTCTTCCACATTTTATATGGCTTCTGCTGTTTCTGCAGGATTGGGCTTATTAAGTTTCGCCTTACCCAATACGCCACCACGTGCACAAACATCAGATGCATCCAAAGCTTTAGGAACAGAAGCTTTTGTATTATTTAAAGAAAGACCTTACCTGATATTTTTCATCGCGGCTATCCTGGTATGTATCCCTCTTTCATTCTATTATGGATTTGCCAATCCGTTTTTAAATGAAATTCATTTTGAAAATGCCGCCAGTAAGATGACATTGGGACAGGTTTCTGAAGCTGTATTCATTTTAGCTATCCCCTTTTTATTCAACCGAATTGGTGTAAAGAAAATGCTATTGATGGGAATGACAGCATGGATCTTACGCTATGTATGTTTTGCCTATGGCAATGCAGAAACTGGAAGCTGGATGTTATATGCTGGTATCATTCTTCATGGTATTTGTTATGATTTCTTTTTTGTGACCGGTTATATGTACACCGAAAAGAAGGCCGGAGAAAAGATAAAGAATGCAGCACAGGGCTTATTTACATTTGCAACTTACGGTGTAGGCATGTTTATAGGCACATGGTTCTCGGGATATATTGTTGATCAAAATAAAACAGGAGCCGAAATGCACAACTGGCAAAATATCTGGTATGTACCGGCATATATTGCATTAGGGGTGCTTGTTTACTTTTTGTTATTCTTTAAAGAGAAAAAAACAACGGTTTCCTAAGAATTGAGTGAGCTTGTGAATGGTCAATTGTGAATGTTGAGTATTGTTACCGTACTCACTACTGACTACTCACAACTCACCAAAACTCATTCACAATTGACTATTGCCCATTCACAAAAAATTGCAAATAAAAAACGCATCTATGAAAAACATCGCCATGCTCGGTTCCGGATTTATCGGACGATTTTATGCAGACTCACTGCAAGGTTACAGAAGCCGCGATAAAGTGATCAGCATCTATTCCCGCAGGGAAGAAAGTGCCAAAAAATTTGCAGCAGATTATGGTTGCAAACACTGGACATTGAATATGGAAGAATCTATTGCCCATCCTGATGTAGATATAGTTTGTATTGCCCTCCCCAATAATTTACATGAAGCTGCGGTAATGCTTTGCTGCAAACATAAAAAAGCAGTAATGACCACCAAACCATTGGGCCGTAATGCAGAAGAAGCAAAACGTATGTTATTGGCGGTAGAAGAGGCCGGTATTTTTAATGGTTATCTGGAAGACCTTGTGTATACACCCAAATTTATCAAAGCCAACCAGAGTGTGAAAGAAGGTGCTTTGGGAAGAATACTTTGGGCCAAATCGCGCGAAACACATCCCGGCCCGCACAGCGATTGGTTCTGGGATATTGAACAGGCCGGTGGCGGTTGTATCCTTGACCTTGGTTGTCATTGTGTTGAGATCACCAGAAGTTATATTGGCAAAGACATCAAACCTATTGAAGTAATGTGTTGGGCCGATACACAGGTGAAACCAATTGATGCAGAAGATCATGCGATCGGTTTGGTAAAATATGAGAATGGTGCCATTGGCCAGTTTGAAGTAAGCTGGACATTTCGCGGCGGATTAGATCTTCGTGATGAAGTAATGGGAACAGAAGGAACCATCTGGATCAATAGTTTTTTACGCACGGGTTTTGACATGTTCACCACCGGCAAAGGCGGTGATTATATTGCCGAAAAAGCTGAAAGCAATACAGGCTGGTTATTTCCTGTTGGAGATGAATTGAATGAACTGGGTTACAACCACATGTTCATGGATATGTTCAATGCCATGGAAAAAGGGGAAGCACCCAAAGAAACCTTTTATGATGGCTATGTTGTAAATGCCATTTTGGATGCTGCTTACCGTTCTGCCAAAACAAAATTATGGGAACCGGTTCAACTGGATATCTGGCGCGGACAAACGGGATTAACCAAAGAAAGTCACTTGGTAGAATTTGATGCAGAATATTATCTGGTAAAAGAAGAGATGACACATTATGGTGCGAAGAAATTGATCCTTAAAAATAAAGAATCCGGAAAAATTATTGAGCGGATTCTGGAATAATAATACATCATTGCGAGGAACGAAGCAATCTGAATTTTGTCATTTAGCCTCTCTATGCGAGATACAGATTGCTTCATACCTCGCAATGACGCAAAAAATTGCTATGCTTACAATCAAACAAATCATACTTGCTTTCACCATCATCCTTATAACCGCCTGCACCTCCCATCAAACAGAATGGAATGTGTATGGAGGAAATAAATCTGCCAATCACTACTCTTCTCTAACACAGATCGACACATCAAATGTTGCGAAACTATCTATGACATGGGAATACCATACCGGTGATTCTGCAAACAAAACACAGATACAGGTAAACCCAATCATGGTGGATGGAATTTTATATGGTGTATCACCCAAACTAAAATTATTTGCACTGGATGCAGCAACCGGTAAAGAAAAATGGGTATTCAATCCGGATAATTCAGGAACGATCAAAGGCAACGGCTATTTTTCGATGAATGTTTGCAGAGGCGTTACTTACTATGCTGACAAAGGAAAAGATAAACGCATTTTTTATTCAGCAGGATCTGCGTTGTTTTGTATTGATGCAGAAACAGGAAAGCCTGTCAACAGTTTTGCCGACAGCGGTAAATTAGATCTGCATAATGATCTTAGCAGAGATGTAAAAGAACTCTATGTTGCGTCAACCACGCCAGGGATTATTTATAAAGATCTGATCATCATCGGCACCCGTGTTGCAGAAGATGCAGCCGCTGCACCCGGACATATCAGGGCATACGATGTTAATACCGGAAAACTGAGGTGGATCTTTCATACCATTCCCGGTCCTGGAGAAGATGGGTATGAAAGCTGGGCCGATAAAGAAGCCTATAAACATATTGGCGGTGCCAATGCATGGGCAGGCTTTAGCATGGATGAAGAAAAAGGAATTGTATTTGCGCCTATTGGATCGGCCTCATATGATTTTTATGGAGGAAAAAGAATTGGCGCAGACCTGTTTGCCAATTCTGTTTTGGCCTTAGATGCGGCAACAGGAAAAAGAGTATGGCATTTTCAAACAGTGCATCATGATATATGGGATCGTGATCTGCCAACTGCTCCTGTGCTTGTAAATATTATAAAAGATGGAAAGAAGATTGAGGCTGTTGCTCAGGTAACAAAATCAGGTTTTGTATTTTTGTTAGATAGAATAACAGGCATCCCTGTTTATCCGATCAATGAAACTCCCGTTCCTGTTGAAACAGAATTAACAGGAGAACAACCCTGGCCAACTCAACCCATACCGAGTTTTCCAAAACCTTTTGTAAGACAATTATTAACAGAAAAAGACCTGAACCATATTGTTCCTGACAGTTCGTATAATGATATTAAGAAAAGATGGGACAGTACCAAACATGATCATATGTTCAGGCCACCATCCAAGGAGGGAACGGTTATTTTCCCCGGATATGATGGTGGTGCAGAATGGGGCGGACCTTCCTTTGATCCAACAACCGGTATACTCTATGTGAATGCAAGTGAGATGCCATGGATCTTAACAATGGTGGATGTAAAGAAAAAAAACAATCTCTTAGTTGAAAAAAACATAGATGCAGCAAAGCGAATTTATACAGCTAATTGCATGAGTTGTCATGGACCTGACAGAAAAGGTTCAGGCAATAATCCAACCCTCATCGGTATAAACAAAAAATATTCAGAAACACAGTTCAAAGAATTACTGACAATGGGCAGAAGAATGATGCCTGCCGTAAAACAATTAAGCGAACCCGAAAAAAATGCACTCGCCTCTTTCATTCTTGATATCAAATTAAAACAGAATACAAAATTTGTTGCCCCACCAAAAATAGTGGACCCTTATTTTACCTTACCGTATGCAGGAACAGGCTATCATAAATTTTTAACCAAAGAAGGGTATCCTGCAGTGGATACACCCTGGGGAACATTGAATGCAATTAACCTTAATACTGGAAAATTGGAATGGAAAACAACCTTGGGAGATTATCCGGAACTAAAAGCTAAAGGCATTCATTCGGGAACAGAAAATTATGGAGGTCCTGTTGTTACCGCCGGCGGTTTGCTATTTATAGCCGCTACCAGCGATAAAATGATCCGTGCATTTAATAAAAGAACGGGGCAATTACTCTGGGAACATGAGTTACCTTTTGCAGGTTTTGCAACGCCTGCTGTTTATGAAAAAGAAGGGAAGCAGTTTTTGGTGATTGCCTGTGGTGGTGGAAAATTAGGGAAGGCTTCCGGGGATAGTTATATTGCATTTGCCCTAAATGGTTCTAAATAATTTTATATTCGCCACAGATTCACTGATTTAATCTGTGCAAATGAGTGAATCTGTGGCAAAAAAATAAATACTCATGCTATCTCAAGACCTCTTCATCCACCACGTATATTTCTGGCTCGCTAATCCCGATAGTAAAGAAGATCATGCAGCATTATTAAAAGGTTTGCAGGCATTAAGCGAAGTACCTTCTATACAACAATTTCATATTGGTGTTCCCGCAACAACAAATCGTGAGGTGATTGATATCAGTTACCAGTTTTCATGGCTGGCAATTTTCCCAACCAAAGAAGCACAGGATGCTTATCAGGTTGATCCTATTCATTTACATTTTGTGGATACTTGCAAACATTTGTGGAGTACTGTGAAGGTGCTTGATTCTATTGGAGCGTACTGAGCGTCATTGCGAGGAACGAAGCAATCTGTGTCACAAATTTCGGATACCCAGCTATTGGCAGCACAGATTGCTTCGTCGTTCCTCCTCGTAATGACGTTATTTATTCCACTCCAATTCCGCCGATTGAACATGGGAAGAATTGGTGCCGATATGAACAATAAATTTACCCGGTTCCCACACTTTCTTCAGATCGCTGTTAAAAAAAGATAACTGTTCTGTAGTAATCCGAAAACTGATCTCTTTGGATTCACCCGCCTGCAATAACACTTTCTGAAATCCTTTTAAGTCTTTCACAGCACGGGTTACACTGGCAACAGGATCGGTGATGTATAATTGTACCACTTCTTCCCCTGCATATTTTCCGGCGTTGGTTAATGTAACCGTTGCGGTTAATTTTTCTTCCCCTTTCAGTTTGGTTTTGCTCAACATTACCGGACTATATTCAAAACTCGTATAACTCAATCCATATCCAAATGGATACAATGGCTCATTCGATTCATCTAAATAATTGGATTTGTATTTTGGGAAACCTGTTCCATCAAATGGACGACCTGTATTTTTATGATTGTAATAGATTGGAATTTGTCCCACACTTCTTGGAAATGTTGCAGTGATCTTTCCGGATGGATTGTACTTCCCAAATAAAACATCAGCAACAGCATTTCCCGCTTCTGTTCCCGGTGCCCATGCATCCAATATTGCAGTGGCATGTTCATTTTCCCAAACTAAGGTGAGTGGTCTTCCATTAATTAATACGATCACCAAAGGCTTTCCTGTTTTTGCCAATGCTTTTAATAATGCCTGCTGACTTGCCGGAATGCCAATATCTGCGCGGCTTGCAGCTTCTCCAGACATATTTGCTGATTCGCCAACTACTGCAACGATCACATCCGATTTATTCGCTGCTGCTACTGCCTCACTGATCATTACTTCAGGTGAACGTGAATCAATTTCAGCTTCCACACCCAATGCATTTACTCTTTTTAAAAACAGAGCCGTATCATCTGTAATATTAGATCCCTTTGAATAAATGATATTGGCACTGTTACCAATTGCCTGTTTTATTCCTTCGAGTACACTAACAGATTGTTTCCAATCACCGGCAACTACCCAGGTACCCAGCATGTTTCGGCGGTTATCTGCTAACGGACCAACCAATGCAATGGTTCCTGATTTTTTTAATGGTAAAACCTGTTTATCATTTTTCAACAACACCATACTATGTGCTGCCATATTTCTTGCAGCTGTTCTGTTATCGGTAGATAAAATATCTTTTGCTGGTCGTGCTTCATCAATGTATCGATAAGGGTCATCAAATAAACCCAGTTTAAATTTTGCTTCCAGAATCCGCAAACATGCCTGGTCAATTTCAGCTAAACTTACTTTCCCTTCCGTAAGAGATTTTTGCAAAGTGGTGAGCATGCCCTCTCCCACCATATCCATATCCAGTCCGGCTTTCAGGGATCTTGCTGTAACGGTTTGCAGGTCACCAATCCCGTGATTGACCATTTCATTTACCGATGTATAATCCGAAACTACAAACCCTTTAAAGCCCCATTGTTTGCGCAATAAATCAGTTAACAACCATTTATTGGCAGTCGCCGGCACTCCATCAATTTCATTGAACGAACTCATAAAACTTCCTGCGCCGGCATCCAGTGCGGCTTTGTAAGGAGGCAAATAATATTCATACATTTTAATACGGCTCATGTCTACCGTATTGTACTCACGTCCGGCTTCTGCGCCACCATATAAGGCAAAGTGTTTTACGCAGGCCATCATGGTATTATTGGATGAAAGATCTTTACCCTGGTAACCTCTCACCATTGCTTTTGCAATTTCTCCACCGAGATAAGGATCTTCTCCGGAGCCTTCTGAGATTCTTCCCCAGCGGGCATCGCGGGCAATATCTACCATGGGCGAGAAAGCCCAGTTCAATCCATCAGCCGTAGATTCTTTGGCAGCAATTTGCGCAGATTGTTCTATCAAACCCATATCCCATGAGGCAGACATACCCAACGGAATAGGGAAAATAGTTTTATGTCCATGTATCACATCCAACCCAAAGATCATAGGAATATGTAATCGTGAATATTTAACTGCAAGGTCTTGTGCTTTGCGGATTTTTTCGGGAGTATATATTCCGAATAACCCTCCCACTTTTCCTGTTTTAATTTTGTTTTCAACATTACTGCTAACTACTGATCCTGTAACAGCTCCATCACCCGGAATGATCAAATTCAACTGGCCTATTTTTTCTTCCAGTGTCATTTTAGCCAGTATGGCTTTGGCTTTTGAAGTGATATCATTTTGAGCAAATGAAACGAAAGAGAAGAATACAAAAATTGCAACCGTTAGTAGTTTTTTCATGGCAATGAGTTGAGGTATAAAGGTACGTTGGAGTTGTGTTGAAAATACACATTCAATGAAGAAAAGAAATCAATCTGATTAATAATTTCTTTCATTTTCGGTAGAATATTGAACAGTTAAACTTTAGGGCTTCAATAAGAGTCTTTATATTTCCTAAAGTGCTATGTTTAGATTAATATAACAAGGATTATAGCAGAAGGACAAGAGATAAGGAGGAAAAGAGAAAAACTCTTGCTACCCTCTTTCTCTATTATCCTTATCTTATTGAAACCAAAAAACAAAAAGAGCCAAAGTGTTGCCACTTCAACTCTTTCGTTCATCAAAACCTCGAAATCCTTGGCCCTGATTATTGGAGGGGGTATTATTTCAATATTTTCTGAAGATTTTGGTAACTGGTGGTAATGTTTTCTAAAGGTTTGGGAGCGCCATCCTGTTCGATAAAGAAATTGCGCATGCCTGAATCTTTGGCATGATCAAAAATTCGTTTGAAATCAAAACTACCTTTCCCTACTTCGAGAATATTTTCAAATTTGGCATCCATATCTTTTACATGCCATAAATGAAAACGGCCGGGGTTGGCTTTGAATAATGCAACCGGATCTTTACCAGCTTTCATGGCCCAGCCAAGATCCAATTCCATTTTTACAAGGTTCTTATCTGTTTGAGAAAGGATCATATCATATGGTACCACACCATCAATGGCTTTGAATTCTCTGTCATGGTTATGATACGCAAATAGCAAACCTGCTTTCTTTGCAGCTTCCGAAGTCTTATTCAATACTTCGATGGAAGCTTTTACTTCATCTAAAGTTTCAATAGGTGTATTGGCACAAACCAAATAAGTTACGCCACCTTCTGCAGCCTGATCAACAAGTTCCTGGTAATTATCCCGAAGGTTTTTCATCGGTGGTATGACCAATGGTTTTCCATCAGATCCTGTTGGCATTTTGGCACCGGCAGGCAATTTAAAAGGTGCACCCATTACATGGTGAGAACGCCAGTGCATGCCAAGATTTTTTATGGTGGCTGCAAATTCTTTTGGAGACATTCCATAAAATCCTCCTTTCTTACTAAAGGCTGATTCAATTTCAGTGTAACCGATATCTGAAATCTTTTTCAGGTTACCATTTACATCATCATCGAATACACTAAATAAAGTATACAGCTGTAACCCCACACCGGGCATAGCAATTTTATTGGCAATTGCATTTGCCAGTAGATCTTTGTTGAGTAACAAACTACCCAAAGCAAAGGCACTTGTATTTTTCAGGAAGGTTCTTCTGGTGTTCATGTTTTATTTTTTTTGCCACATATTAACTCAGATTTTTTTCTGTGCTAATCTGTGTCTTCTGTGGCGATAAACTAATATTTCAATCCAAAACCAAATTTGTATAAAGGATCTTTTGAATCATAAGGCACATCTTCTTTCTGGTTGCGAACAGCTTCCATAGAAGAAGGCAATTCAAAAGGAAGTTTACCACCGGGTTTAGCTTTACCAAAAATTACATCTAACAAAGCAGCGTCACTGGCTCCGAAATTTGCGAGAACAGCTTTTGCCTTTGCATTGATCTCAGGAAATACTGCCGGACGATCGAGATACAGATCAACTATAGTTGGTACTAAATTCAGGATTGATAAAATACTGTCGCGTTGTTTGGGCTTAAAATCAAGATCCCCATGATGAAACCCTTGTGCCATGGGGTTCTTTGTATTGAATGGGATCCATGGGGTATTTAAACGAAGGATTGCAATATCTGCTTCGGCTGGTTTGCTTACCACTGTTCCATACAAAGCCACCACTTTGGGATCCATATTGCCTGCATATATTTTTAATTTACCTGTTGTTAGTGGCAACAGATTTCCTTTAGGCGTAGAGGAATTTTTTAATAAGATCATCGATCTTCTTTGTGCGTCTTCGCCTGCTTTGATAAAATCTGCACGGCCAACGGTTTTCAATGCCGCATCCACATTCACATATGGATTATCAAACAACCCTAACTGAAATTTCTGGCGTAATAATCTTCTAACAGATTCATCTAATCTGCTTTCCTTTACTTTACCATCTTTCACTAATTTAACTACCAGTTCCGGCACACTCTCTCCTCCAAACTGATCCACACCTGCATTAATTATTTTCAACACACGATCTTCAGCAGATAATTTTTCTACACCCCAGGCACGTGCCGGCCAAATTACTCCGCCCATATTTACATCAGTAATCAAACCCCAATCTGTGCAAACCACACCATCGTAATGATATTTATTTCTTAGTAAATCAGTAATAATCGCTTTGTTGAAAGAGAATCCTACATTTTCATTTGTTTGATCCATTGGCACACCATAGTAAGGCATGATAGATGCAGTATGTGCTTTGAATGCCGCTTCAAAAGGGATTAAATGATAATTGAAATTTTTGCCGGGATAGATCTGCCCTTTATGAAATTCAAAATGCGGATCCAGTCCTTCTCTTTGAGGGCCACCACCGGAGAAATGTTTGGTCATTGCAGCAACACTGGTAGCACTTAATTTCTCACCCTGCAATCCTTCTACATATGCTTTGATCATTCTGGCAGATAGTTGTGCATCTTCTCCAAAAGTTCCGCTGATGCGCGCCCAGCGTGGTTCGGTTGCCAGATCGGCCATGGGATGTAATGCTTCGCGGATACCAACTGCCGTATATTCCTGGCGAACCACATCGGCAAATTTTTTAGTGAGTGCATCATCGCCAATAGATGCTAATCCCAATGGCTCGCACCAGAGTGAAAAACCATTGGCAGCCATGGAAAAAATATTCTGGCTGAACGCATTTCTCGGATCAGAAGCGATGGTAACGGGAATACCCAAGCGTGTTTCTTCTGCATAATGTTGCACATTGTTATACCAGGTGGCCAACGCTTTTACTCCCGGCACCTCCCACAGATTAATGTGATTCATTTTCTTGTCCTTCAACAGTTGTGTAGCGATGGGAATTCTTGCAAACATTCCTTTACCCTGAAAATCATTCAGTGATCCATCATCAGGAATTCTCGCACCGTTGATAAACATCATCCCGGCTTTTTCTTCCAATGTCATTTGAGAGAGAAGATCTTTTACCCGTGCATCTACCGGTTGCTTTACATCTTCATATACATCCATTTTCCCATTCTTGTTCAGATCGCGGAAAGCAGATTTTTCTTTGTTTGAAAAGCCTGTCCATGCAAGGGTGATGGTAAGAAGGATCAGGCATATAGCCAGGACCGGCGTGTGGAATTTGGCAAGTTTTTTCATATCATTGCGTCGTTATGACACAATGATAATTATTTTATTTTGATTCACCAATGAAATCGCCTGAATTTTATACTATTTTCGGGATACCATGGCCCAGATAAAATCAATTGAACAGGTAATACACGACGGCGCCAAATTGTTTATGCCTTCTGTATCAGTAGATTGCGTAATATTTGGCTTTCATGATAACCAGCTTAAAGTATTATTGCTGAAAATGAAAGGGGCCGACCAATGGGCCCTCCCCGGTGGTTTTATTTACAGGGATGAAGATATTGATGAAGCCGCCAGCCGTGTTCTTCGCGAAAGAACCGGCATCCAGGATATTTTTTTAAAGCAGTTTCATGTTTTTGGTCAGCCGAAAAGATCAGACAAAAAATTTCATCTGAATATGATGAAAAAAGATGGCATCAAGGTTAACAAAGATAACTGGATCATACAACGCTTTATTACAACTGGTTATTACGCATTGGTTGATTTTCAATTTGTGAAACCAACACCTGATTTCAGTTCCGTAAGTTGTGAATGGTGGGATCTGAAAGATATTCATGAGTTGTTTATGGATCACAAAAACATTCTTGACAGAGCCCTTGAAACGCTTCGTCTTCAGTTAAATTATCAACCGATAGGTTATAATTTATTACCTGAAAAATTTACCATGCCCGAGTTGCAAAAACTCTATGAAACCATTCTCGATAAATCACTGGATCGCAGAAATTTTCAACGCCGTATGTCCGGTTTTGGTTTTGTCAAAAGATTGAAAGAAACACGCCAGGGTGGCGCACACAAAGCACCTTACCTATATAGTTTTGATTTGAAGAAATATAAAAAGGCTTTGGAGGAAGGATTGCAGGGAGGATGGTGAGTTGTCTGGGGAAAGTATTTAGTTAAAAGGGGTAAAAAAGTTAAATTAGTAAAAACCCTTTTTACTAATTTGACTTTTTTAACTTCTCTAAATACCCTATCCCTTTCAACAAATCCCAAATTCACAGTACATTTAAAAAATGTTCCTCATGAATAGCCGACTTAAAATCATTCTTTTTTGTTCTATCACAATGATATGCATCAGTTGCGACAGGGTAACCAAAGACCTCGCAAAAGAACATTTACAAAACAAAGAAGCTGTTTCTTTCCTTCATAACACAGTCAGATTGGTGTATGTTGAAAATACGGGTGCTGCCATGAGTTTGGGTGATGCACTTCCTCAACCAATAAGTTTCTGGCTGCTGAGTATTCTTCCTTTACTCATTTTATCTGCACTTGCATTTTATACAATTCGAAATATCAAAGAAATGAATCTCATAAAAATGATCTCTTTCTCTTTGATCATTGCAGGTGGGTTGGGAAATATTATTGACAGAATTTTGTTCGACAGACATGTAACCGATTTCATGATTTTGGGTTTTTGGAAAATACAAACCGGTGTTTTTAATGTGGCCGATATTTGTGTGACGGCAGGCGCTATTGGATTATTGCTGTTTTATAAGGATAAAAAAATGCAGGAAGAAAATGAACATACATTGTCTTAATACATTTATTTCAATAAGAGTGTTTATATATCCTAAAGTGCTATGTTTCGATTAATAAAACAAGGATTATAGCCGGTTATATAGTAGAAATCCAGAGAGAAAGAGGAAATAGTAATCTCTTACTTCTCTCTTTTTCTCTTAGTCTCTTATTGAAATTTTTAAACTTTATTCAATGAGCAATCTACTCTATCGTAATGCTTCCCTTGATGATTTGAAGGGTATCGTATGCATTTATAATTCCACCATCTCAACACGAATGGTTACAGCAGATACCGAACCTGTAACTGTTGAAAGCAGGCTTGCATGGTTTCATGAACACAACCCTGTTAACCGCCCGCTTTGGGTTGTGGAAAATGAACAACAGGAAATCCTGGGATGGGTAAGTTTTCAATCATTCTATGGAAGACCTGCTTATGAAGCCACCGTAGAGATCAGTATTTATCTTGATCAATCCCAACGCGGTAAAGGATTTGGGAAAGAAATTTTACAATATGCCATTAACGCAGCAAAAACATTTGGTGTAAAAACATTATTGGGTTTCATCTTCGCTCACAATGAACCGAGTTTACAACTATTCAGCTATTTTGGATTTGAAGAATGGGCCAGGCTACCTGATATTGCCATCCTGGATGGAGTAGAAAGAAGTTTGAAAATTGTAGGTAAACGAATTAATTAATCTATTGAAAAAATTGCCACAGATTTTCACAGAAAAAATCTGTGTTATTCTGTGAAATCTGTGGCAAAAAAAAAACTATAAATCCCCTCTCTTCAAAGCATCCACTGCAAAATTTGCAGCCCTTGCAGTCAACGCCATATAAGTGAGTGATGGATTCTGGCAGGCAGAAGATACCATACACGCACCATCTGTTACAAATACATTCTTTGCATCCCAAATCTGGTTGTGTGCATTTAATACAGAGGTTTTAGGATCCTTACCCATTCTGGCAGTTCCCATTTCATGAATGCCATGTCCAATGGCATGTCCATTATCCCAGCTATTGATATTTTTCACACCGGATGCTTCCAACATTTCCCTGATATCGGCAACAATGGCTTTGCGCATTTTGTATTCGTTCTCTTTCAACTCGCAATCCATTGATAATACCGGCAATCCCCATTTATCTTTTTTGTTTTTATCCAGTGTGATCTTGTTTTCATGATAAGGAAGGATCTCACCAAAACCACCACCACCAATCGTCCAAACACCCGGCTCAGTAATGGCTTCTTTGTAATCTGCTCCAATACTCAACTCTGCTACATCACGGCTCCAGCCTTGCCTGCTGGCAGCTCCCTGATAACCATAGCCACGAAGAAAATCTCTTTTATCACCATTCACATTCGCAAAACGTGGAATATAAAAACCATTTGCTCTTCTGCCGGAATAATATTTGTCTTCAAAACCTTCTACTTGCCCTGATGCTCCTAAATTATAATGATGATCCATTACATTATGCCCTAACTGATCACTGCTACTTCCTAAACCACCCGGCCAGATCTCTGTTGCAGAATTAAACAATACCCATGTTGAATTTAATGCTGATGCATTCAGAAAAACAATTTTTGAATGAAACTCATAAGTCTGGTTAGTTTCTGCATCCAATACTTCTACGCCTGTTGCTTTTTTGGTGTTCTTATCATAGATCACTTTGGTTACTATAGAAAAAGGGCGCACCGTTAAATTACCTGTTTTCATCGCCGCAGGTAATGTAGAAGATTGTGTACTGAAATAACCACCAAATGGGCAACCTTCCCAGCAACGGTTGCGAAACTGACATTGTGTTCTTCCTTCAATAGGCGCCGTTAAATTGGCAACGCGTCCAATGATCAAATGTCGGGAACCTTTGTATTGTGCTTTAATTCTTGCAGCTACATCTTTCTCTACACAATTCAGATCCATAGATGGCAAAAACTGTCCATCCGGTAAATGCGGAATGCCTTCCAATGATCCGCTGATACCGGCAAATTTTTCCGCATAATCATACCATGGTGCAATGTCTTTATAACGAATGGGCCAGTCAACTGCAACACCATCTTTTGCATTGGCTTCAAAATCAAGATCACTCCAGCGATAACTCTGGCGGCCCCACAGAATAGAGCGCCCGCCCAACTGGTAACTGCGCCACCAGGTAAAGGGTTTTACTTCTGTGTACGGACAATCTTCTTCATTGGCCCATGAACCCATCACCGCTTCTGCAGCAGCCCAACCACGGTGTATGACAGGATATTTCTTTTTTTGCTCAGCAGTAGTATGACCACGGTGTTCAAACTCCCATGGGTTTTTACTGGCAGTTGTATAGTCTTTGATATGTTGATAATCACGTCCACGTTCGAGCATCAATACTTTCAAGCCCTTTTCGGTAAGTTCTTTAGCGGCCCATCCTCCACTGATGCCGGAGCCTACAACGATGGCATCAAATGTGTTTTGAATTTTGGCTTTGGTGTTGAGATTGGTTGAATCTGATGGCATAGCGTTTTATTTTCGAATTTATTATTGATGATCTACTCTATAATTTATTTCACCGCAGAGATGGGGAGATGCAGAGTTAACCGCAGAGTTTAATTATTTTGCATGTTATACTTTTTCTCAAACTCCAAACTCCAAACTCCAAACTCCAAACTCCAAACTCCAAACTCCAAACTCCAAACTAATCTATCCCTTAAATCTAAAACAATATTTCACTTCTCAAACATTAAACACCGGAATATTATCAAGTTTTGGATAATTTCACTCCCTAACAAACAATCACTTAAATAAACACAATCATGGAATACAGACAGATCGGAGAATCGGGGATTATTGCATCAGCCATTACTTTTGGAGCATGGGCCATTGGCGGATGGATGTGGGGCGGTGCAGACAGGAAAGAAGCCCTGGAAGCTATTCTGGCTTCTTATGAATTAGGCGTTACCTCCATCGATACAGCACCGGCTTATGGACAAGGATTGAGTGAAGAAATTGTTGGTGATGCATTAAAAACATTACCCCGCGACAAAGTGCAGATCCTCACCAAATATGGATTGAGATGGGATCAGCAGAAAGGGCAACATTTTTTCTCCAGTAAAGACAATGATGGTAATCCGCTGGAAGTATATAAATATGCGGGTAAAGAAAGTGTGATAGAAGAATGTGAAAATTGTTTGCGCAGATTGGGAACTGATTATATTGATCTGTTTCAAATACATTGGGCTGATCCTACTACACCGATTGAAGAAACGATGGAAGCAATTGTACAATTGCAGAAACAGGGAAAGATCAGAGCCGGTGGTGTTTGTAACTATACTGCCGACCAGATGAAAACCGCTGAAACCGTTATTTCACTTGCCTCAAACCAGGTTCCGTACAGTATGGTGTTAAGAGATATTGAAAAAGAAGTAGTCCCGTATTGTATTGAAAATAAAAAAGCAGTGATCGCGTACAGTCCTTTACACAGGGGATTATTAACCGGAAAATTCAAACCCGGCCATATTTATAATGATGGAGATACACGCGAAAGCAATCGTTTTTATTCGGCAGAAAATATTACTCGTACCAATGCTTTCTTAGATACTATCCGGCCATTGGCTGCAGCTAAAAATGCTACCCTTGCTCAACTCGTAATTGCCTGGACATTGAAACAACCGGGCATTACCCTTGCCTTAGTAGGTGCAAGAAATGCCGAACAGGCAACACAAAATGCAAAAGCCAGTGAAATAATTTTAAGTACTGAAGAATTGACAATTATAAATGATCAATTAAGCAAGCTCGAACTAATATTCTAACTCAGCGTTAACTCTTGTAACTCTGCATCTCTGCGGTGAAAGAAACTTCAATTCACCGCAGAGATGCATAGTTCGGGGAGTTTTCGCAGAGAAAAATTTAGAGTTTCATGCGAATCACAGAAAAGGAAGATGCGGATAATGGTAATGTCAACACTTTATCCTTTACATCAACTTGCTTACTTATAGGTGCCACAGCTACAGGTTTTTCGAAAGAATTTACTTCATTCATATCATCACTTCGCAGATAAGTAAGCATTGCTTTCGTATTTGCATTTTTCAATCCCGATAAATTAAAAGAAACAGATTGCTCCTTCCCTATTGTGTTGGCAATTTTGATGATGAGTTCGTTTGTGTTTTTATCAATGCAGGCAGAAGCATATAAACTGTCTTTCCCTGCCATCACTTCTCCATTCATTTCTATCGGAACCACTTGCGTGCCGCGGTTATTGGAGAATAATTTTTGCACATAATAACTGGGACTTCCATAAGATGTAAGGTTATCAAACCAGATCAGATCGGGCGTCCATTGCCAGCCATCAATATGTGCCAGCAGGGGTGCATAAGAAGCCATATTAACCACATCTGCATTGCGTTCCAGCCCTGTCATAAATGCAGCTTCTGCCAATGCCCCGCGCCAGTTATTTTTATTTGGTCCATTAGGAATACCTACCGGATGAGCAGCATACTCACCGGAAAATATTTTAGGGCCATTGCGGTCATAGTTATCATATCGCTTAGCATTTTGTAAGAACCATTCAGGAGAACGATAATAATGCTCGTCCAGAATATCTGCATGCATTTTACGGAGTGTATCATTCAAAAATTTAAACAGATCCCCATCAGAATAAGGGCCAACACTATTGATCAGTTGAATAGAAGGATATTTTTGTTTGATGGCTTTTGCAAAATAAGTATAGCGTTCGATGTATTGCGGTCCCCATTGCTCGTTACCCACACCCATCATTTTTAAATTGAAGGGAGAGGGATGTCCCATCGCTGCACGAAGTTTGCCCCATTTGGTATTTACAGATCCATTTGCAAACTCAATGAGATCCAATGCATCCTGCACATAAGGATCCAGTTGATCTGCTGATACTACTTCTGCCGTATTAAACTGACAAGCCATCCCACAATTCAAAATGGGCAATGGAGATGCACCGATATCTTCCGATAATAAAAAATATTCATAAAAACCCAAGCCAAAGCTTTGAAAATAATCCGGTGCGGAACGATTGGCAAATTCTGTATTCCATCTATTGATGATCAGTTCTCTGTCTTCTACTTTACCCACTGTTTTTTTCCATTGATAACGATTGGCCAGATCACGTCCTTCAACAATACAACCACCCGGAAAGCGTACAAAACCCGGTTTCAGATCTGCGAGTAATTGAACAAGATCGGCCCGTAATCCACCCGGGCGATTTTTCCAGGTGTCTTGCGGGAATAAAGAAATCATATCCATATCCACAGAGCCTTTTCCTTCAAACCAGATATTTAATTGTGCTTTGGGATCTGTTGCAGATGATGTAAAACTCACTGCATATTTTTTCCATTGCGTATTATCGATACTCAGTTTTGAAGATCCGATGGTTTCACCTTTTGCATTTACCAATTCAATACGTAATTGCAGTTTAGTATCTTTTGATGACCGTGCTACAACAGAAAAATTATACTGCATATCTTTCTTAACACCCATCCCACGAAAGCCCTCATTGGTAATACCATAGTTGCCACTCAACGCATTCTTAACCCGTAAATACCGTGGATTATTTTTATTTTCTGTTGTACGGTTTACTACCAGCAGGCTTCCTCCTACAGCTCCTTTTTTCTGTTCTTTCCAGCCCATTAAAGGTGTGGTAAATTCAAAAGAACGATTCTTTACCAATTCAGCATAGATGCCACCATCAGCAGCAAGGTTAATATCTTCAAAGAAAACACCCCACATGGTTTGTTTGATCTCAGCTTTGGGTTGATCGATATTAACACTGATATTTTTTACTTGGGCGATAGTTGATCCGGCACTTAGTGCAAACAAAAAAACTATTGAAAAATTCCTGAACATTTTCATAAGGCCGAATTTATAAAAGAAGTTTGAATTAAACTATGTGTTACTGTTTAACCGCAAAGACGCAATGGCGCTAAGATGCGCAAGGATTTTTTCAGATTACTTAGCGAACCCTAGCGCCATTGCGTCTTTGCGGTTTAAAAAAAAAATGAGTCTCTCCAGTTAAATTTAGAATAACTACATAAAAGGGTTTAATAACATTTACCAATAAATCTATTATTTATTCTTCCCCTCCCTGATCGCTTTAAATTCAGAACCGGTTTTCCATTTAGGCCAGGTTTCAGAAAATGCCAAACGTTTACCAACACGAAATAATATTTTCATATCATTCACCGCACCTTCTGCTGTCCATGTTTTCGGATCGTATTCATCTGATGGTTGGTGGTAATTGTTTTTTGTATACTCATCTTCCAATTGCTTACCATATTCTTTCCCCTTACCAACAACATC
>CANBSW010000075.1 GCA_947372235.1 Chitinophagaceae bacterium
TCAAATACGATCACGATAATGGTAAATCCTGCGGCAAATGCAGGAATACTTTCAGGTAATATTTCTGTTTGTGCCGGAGCCAATAGCGGAACACTTTCTTTAACGGGATACACTGGCAATATTACTCAGTGGGAGTCTTCAACTGATAACGGCGTTTCATGGAATGTGATTGCGGATACTCTGAATACGTATTCTTACAACAATATTGCTGTAACAACTCAGTTCCGGGTTTTGGTGAAGAATGGTAATTGTAATTCCAACTATTCAAACACAGTTACGATCACTGTTTCAAACAATGCTGTTGCGGGAATTCTTTCTGCTGATGCTGTGGTTTGCGCTTTCGCTAATAATGGCGACCTCTTGTACTCCGGATCTTCTGGAAAGATTATTCAGTGGGAATGGTATTCAGACAGCAGCAGCAATTGGAATGTGATCGCGGATACAGCAGCAATTCATTCGTACAATAATCTTTCTCAAACAACTAAATATCGCGTGCTTGTTAACAATGGTAATTGCGGTACCCATTATTCAAATACGGTTACCATCGCTGTTTCTGCAACGGTTATTGCCGGCAATCTTTCTGCTGATGCCTTGGTTTGTGCTTCCACAAATAGCGGAACACTTTTTTTATCAGGTTATTCAGGAAATATTGCTCAATGGGAATTCAGTTCTGATAATAGCAATACCTGGAATATAATATCAGACACCATAAACACCTATTCGTATAAAAACCTTTCTTCAACTACTCAATTCCGCGTTTTATTAAAGAATGGAAAATGTGGAACTAAATACTCGAATATCGTTACCATCAGTACAACAAACCCTGTTACTAAAGCAATTGCAGGGCCTGATCAAATTCTCTGCAACACCAATCACATTTCTCTTGAAGCCAATAACCCAATTGATGGTTTTGGAAAATGGTTTGTACTCTCTGGTCCAAATTCAATTCCCTTTAGCAATGATTCGCTGAATAAAACTTACATCGAAGGAGCTCTGCCAGGCTCTTATCAATTTGTATGGAAGATCAGTAACCGGATTTGTCCTGATTCAAAAGATACTGTTGCTGTAATCATCTACCCATCTATAAAAAATATCATTGATACTCTTCAACAATTAGTATGCAAAGGGCAATCTGTTATCATTAACGGATCATCTGTAAACAATGCAACCCAATACCAATGGGAAAAAAGTTATGATACGGTTAATTGGTTTCCGATCACCAATGCAACGCAGTTAAATTATTCATTTGTTCCTGATTCGTCTGTGTATATCAGAAGGTCTGTAACTGTATTGCCATGTAATTCGGTAAGTGGTATTACTGTTATCAAAATTCAGGATGGAGTTTCTAACAATACCATTACCGGTAACCAAACGATCTGCTACAACTCAACCATACAAACTATCAAAGGCAGTACCCCAACCGGTGGCTCGGTAAATTATGCGTATGCATGGCAGCAAAGTACCGACAATGGTATTACATGGAACTTTATACCCGGTGCAACTGACATTGATCTTATGATTGATTCCCCATTTACAAAAACAATACATTACAAAAGAATCGTTACAACAGAATTGTGCAACGGACCGTTATCAAACATAAGTAACTCTGTTACCATCACAATACAACCAATGCGTACAGCCAGTCTTCAATACAAGGGTGGTGCTTATTGCTCACTTAATACAAGTATTGATTTTACGCCCATTGGTGATGGTATTGATTCTGTAAGATTGGATTTTGGAGATGGCAGTTTTCTATCAACCCCCCGTCAAAAAATTTCACACACGTATACCAGTGCCGGAAGTTTCATCCCTGCCATGCAAATAGTATCTTCCAGCAATACCTGTATCATTTCAACACCTGTTACAGATACAATCCGGATTGATACTTTATTGATTGGTTTCAAATTATCCGCAGTTTTCGATTGTGGTAAAACCACTTATCGCTTCATTGATACCAGTTCCTCTTATTTTCCAATCGTTGATCGCAAATGGACCATCAATCAAACCCCCGTTTCAGTTACTGCTAATAACTTTCAACAAAGTTTTGCACTAGCCGGCAGTCAGGTAACCGGTTTACAATTGCAAACATTGTATGGTTGTTCAAACAGCCTGGATGCAAAATTTGATGTGGGCATCTATCAATATCCCAAAGCCAATATCAATGCAATTGGTCTTGAATGTTTGAATAAACAGGTAGAATTTCAATCAATCGTAAACTCTGTGGATTCTATTAAAAACCGTACCTGGAACCTGGGTAATGGACTTACAGCAACTGATTCAGTTGTAAAGGTCTTGTATTTCAGTGAAGGTAAATACACTGTCAAACTCAGCGTGGCAACGGTTAACAGCTGTTACGATTCTGCTGCCAAACAGATCAATATTCATCCAACACCGGTTATCGCATTAAAACAGGATCAGATCATTTGCAGAGGAGATTCGCTGCAATTAACAGCCAAGGGCGCTGATACCTATATATGGAAAGACCAGTCGGACAATGTGATCTGCTTTAATTGCATAACCCTCACCATTACCCCAAAACAAAGTACGCAATACAAAGTGCTGGGTGTTACCACCTATGGCTGTTCAGAAATTGCGAATACTAATATTCGTGTGATACAGCCCTTTAAAATGACGGCTAAACTGTCCGACACTATTTGCATTGGCCAGAGCAAACAAATTTTTGTGAATGGTGCGGCAAACTATTCATGGATACCTGCACAGGGAATCAGTAATCTTAACAGTCCATCACCGTTTGTATCGCCCGTTACCACAACAACCTACAAAGTAATAGGAAAAGATAATTTTAATTGTTTTAACGATACTGCTCAGATAAAAATTACAGTTGGTACTCCTACTCCATTTACCATAGGTGCCGATACAACCATTTTATCAGGAGTACCCGTTCAGTTACATGCCTTATCTGCATTACAGAATATTATTAAATGGCAATGGAGGGGCAATGCTACTTTCTCTTGTCTAACCTGCCCATCACCCACTGCCAAAGTAATTTTTGATGAATGTTTGAACTGTACTGCCACCAATATTTATGGCTGTACGAGTACGGATACGGTTTGTATCAAAACATTTTGTCCGGAAGCTGAAGTATTTATACCCAATGCATTTTCACCGGATGGTGATGGCATCAATGATATTTTATTTGTACAGGGAAGAGGATTAAAACTGATCAAAAGTTTCCGCATCTATAACCGCTGGGGTGAAATGGTTTTTGAAAAAACAAATTTCACCCCCGGTGATAAACAGTATGGATGGGATGGTAGAATTCATGGCAAACCAGCCACCCCCGATGTATTTGTATATGTATGCGAAGCCATCTGCGAAAGAAGCGTGCCGGCCATCTTTAAAGGAAATGTTGCGATCATAAAATAAACGATTATGCAAAAAAAATTACTCCTTCTGTTATTGCTGATCAGCTGCTGCATCATAAACAGTTATGCCCAGGATTTTACCTTTTCGCAATTCTATGAACAACCTTTATTACGGAACCCTGCGCTGGCAGGATTATTCAATGGAGATCTAAAAATATCTATGGCTTACCGCGATCAATGGGGCAGCATTACCGTTCCTTTCAGAACAACTTCCTTAAGTATTGAACATAAAATACCGGTTGGCAGTCATGATGATATTTTAACCATCGGTTCCCAAATGAGTATGGATGGCGCTGGTGATATCCGTTTAAAAAGAACACAGATCTTACCTGCCATTAATTTTCATAAATCATTGAATGAAGAACGCAATACTTATTTATCACTCGCCTTTATGGGCGGCCCGGTTTCTTCTCAGTTTGATATGACACAATTAAAAATGGGCGATCAGTTTATTGGGGGCAGTTACAACTCTTCCAACAGCAGCGCACAACCCATTACCAATAGCAGTTATTCTTATTGGGATTTGTCTACCGGCTTATGTTTCAGTACAGAACTTGAAAATAAAATACGATTGTACTTTGCGGGTGGTCTTTCACATTTCAATAAACCAACTATTCATTCGGTAACTACTACCACTGCCTCTTTTCTTGATACTAAAGTAAGTTTGAATCTGGGGGTGAATGCACCTATTGGCGACAGGGGCCATATGATCTCTTTTGTAGATTATTATTCACAGAGCGGCAATCACCAGTTATTGGGTGGATTATTGTTTGGGCTAGATCTTACGCAATACGATAACGAAGAATCGGCAGCATTTTATGTAGGCAGTTTTCTCCGCTGGGGCGATGCTGTGGTTCCTGTGGTGAAGATGGATTTTAACCATATGAGTATTGGAGTTAGTTATGACGTGAATATTTCAAAACTAAATGTTGTTTCCAACTGGCGTGGCGGGTTGGAACTGACAGCTACTTACCAGGGATTTTTAAAGATCAGAAATTCTACGCTGGATAGGGTTAGGTGTGTTCGGTTTTAATGCAGAAGTGTCAGAAATTCCGGGCATTTCAATAAGAGAAAGGCAAGAGAGAAAGAGTGTAACAAGAGTGGTTATAAAAACGCTTGTTACACTCTTTCTCTCTTACTACACTCTTATTGAACCTTTATTAACAACTTCGTTTTTCAACATTTCCAATTGGTAAGGTATTCTCGTTTTTCTTTTTAACTTACATCCATGCAACACCTCAATTCAGGAAAAATAAGGCAGCTTAGTTTTTATTCGATACTGGTTTTTCTGGGTATCTTTTTGTTTTTACAATTATCTTCTTTCCTTCCGGCATTATTGGGGGCGGTAACTATGTATATTCTGATGCATCGCCCAATGGAATGGCTGGTAACCAAAAAGAAATGGAACAAAGGATTGGCCGCCACCTGTTTAATGTTGGCATCTTTTATAGTAGTATTATTACCTGTAAGTCTGTTTGTAAATGTTCTCTATGCCAAAATAGACTTTGCCATACAGCATTCCAATGAAGTGATCGCCGGATTAAAAGTGTTCATTGAAAAAATTGAACATGATTACCATATTACCCTGATCAGCGATAAGAATATTGAGAACCTGGGCATGGGTATTGCCCAAATGTTTCCCAAATTACTGGGCGCAACTTTTAATTCACTTATTATAGTGATCATCCTGTATTTTATTTTATACTTCCTGCTCGTAAATTATCGCGAAATGGAAGCATGGCTATATAGAAATGTGCCGCTCAAAAACGAAAATGTAAAATTGGTTGGTGAGGAAATAAGTAAACTCATCTTCTCAAATGCACTGGGTATACCAGTTACAGCCATTTTGCAGGGAATTATCGGTGTGATCGGATATTATTTTTTAGGTGTGGATGATCTGCCCTTCTGGTTTGTAGTTACCTGTATTACGGCAATGGTGCCAATGATCGGTTCTGCATTGGCCTATATCTCGATCGCTATTTTATTTTTTGCAGAAGGACATCCCACAAAAGGGATACTTACCTTACTATATGGCGCAGCAATTATGAATGTACTGGACAGCGTTTTCAGGATCTATATTCAAAAAAGAATAGGCAATACACATCCTCTAATAACCACTTTTGGAGTAATTGTTGGAGTGAATGTTTTTGGATTTATTGGTTTGATCTTTGGACCTATATTGATCTCATTATTCATACTGCTGATCAGAATTTACCTGAATGAATTCAATGAAGAAGAGGCTAAACAGTAGATCACATAATAAACCAATACGCCGCCACCTGGCTCAAGATACCTGCAAATAATCCTGTATAAATTTCTTTATTGGTATGATCGCTCACTAATAAACGGCTGGTACAAACCATTCCTGCGATGATTGCTGTAACACTTATTTGCAAACCCATTGGTAAACGATAATACATAGCAAACAAAATAATAGCAGCCAACGCGCCACCCACACCCATTGCATGTAAACTGATTTTGAAATAGCTATTAAGCATTAATCCGATTACAGTAGATACAAAAATACCCATGTAAAAAAACTTCAGTACAGAAGGTTGATCAGTAAAATTGCGGCTCAGATAATACATCCACCAATAAAAGAACATAGTAACAATATATGGAACGATACGCTCTTTCTGTGTTCTTAAAAAAATACTCTCGCTAAATTTTAACCGCCATAAAAGAAACACCGCAAATGCAGGAAAAAAAGCCGTTAACCAGAATATACTGAAAATACGCAGCTGCAACTGAAAAGGAGTTATACCCGCAAACTCATACGGCACATAGCGAACCAGAAAAATAAAAACAAAAGTTGGGATGAACAGCGGATGAAACACATACGAAATAACTTTTGCCGGTATGGTTAACAGCAAGGAAGTTTTGTTTTCTGTGATTTGATTCTGTTGATCCATGTTTGCGTTACGTTTATAATTCTTTTCTTAGTCTTGCCACCGGCACATTCAACTGTTCGCGGTATTTGGCTACGGTTCTGCGTGCAATATTATAGCCTTTTTCCTGTAACATATCGGTTAATAGTTCATCACTTAAAGGTTTGCGTTTGTCTTCCCCCTCGATCATATCACTCAGGATCTTTTTTACCTCACGGGTACTTACTTCTTCGCCACTATCAGTACTTAACGATTCGCTAAAAAAGAACTTAAGTCGATAAGTACCAAATTCTGTTTGTACAAATTTGCTGTTGGCCACACGGCTTACAGTAGAAATATCCAATCCCGTCAATTCCGCAATATCTTTCAATATCATCGGTCGCATGGTAGTTTCATCACCCGTTAAAAAAAACTCGCGCTGATGTTTCATAATGGCACTCATAGTTCCTACTAAAGTTTCCTGGCGTTGCTTGATCATATCAATAAACCACTTAGCCGAATCTATTTTTTGTTTGATAAACAGCACCGCTTCTTTTTGCCGCTTGTCTTTTTTACTTCCTTTGTCATAGTCCTTCAGCATATCCTTATAACCTTCACTAATGCGGAGGTCGGGGGCATTCTTGGCATTCAGAGTAAGTTCCAGTTTGCCATTGCTGTTCAGCACAAAAAAATCAGGAACGATATAACTCTCCGCTTTATTGATCTCGCCAATATTACCACCGGGCTTGGGATTCAGTTTGATGATCTGATTGATCACCTCTTTGATCTGTTCATCCGAAAGATTTAAACTCCGCTGAATTTTCTCATAATGTTTCTTGGTAAACTCATCAAAATATTTGGTGAGTATCTGCACCGCCAACACCACACTTTTGCCATCATTGATCTTCCGCTTCAATTGCAACAACAAACATTCACGAAGATCACGAGCACAAATACCTGCCGGATCAAACTGTTGGATCTGTTCAATCAAATCGCTGATCTCTTTTTCTTCTACCACCAAACTTTGTCTGAAAGCAAGATCATCAGCAATAGAAGATAATTCTCTTCTCAAATAGCCATCATCATCCAGGCTGCCTACAATCTGTTCGGCAATTTTGTATTTGCGTTCATCCAGTTCCAGCATTCCCAGCTGATTTAAGATCAACTCATGAAAACTGGTTTCCACTTTTATAGGAATCACTTTTTGATCATCCATTTCAGGATAATTATCATCCTTCATTTTATAATCAGCAATTTCTCCATCATCATCCACCACATATTCGCTGATGTCTACATTATCGTATTCTTCGGAGCTGCCATCTAGATCGGCATCATCATCGGTGCCATTATCAAATTCATCCTGTATATCATCGCCGTATTCATCTTCATGGCCTTCTTCGTCCATTTCCAATGCCGGGTTTTCTTCCAGTTCTTCTTTGATTCGTTCTTCCAGATTGGCCGTAGGTACCTGCAACAGCTTCATTAACTGAATCTGCTGGGGCGACAGTTTTTGTAATAACTTCTGTTGTAATGATTGACTAAGAGACATAGTTAAGTTAGAAGTTTGAAGTACGGGGTACGAGGATTTAACATTTCATACCTCGTACTTCGTATATCGTACTTTAGTTTGTAAATTTACATACAAAACAAAGCAACCTTACTGTGAAACGAATTTGTTTGTTTGTGAATTTATTGCTAATAACCGCTGCGCTAAGCTTTGGACAGCCCGGCATGCCGCAATTGGGGGATAAACAGAAACGGGTAGACAGTTTAAAAAACATCCCACTGCGTTTACTTCCGCAGGATTATTACAGCAATAACCTTGGCTTTTTTTGTAAGAAAGAATTACAGTTAGAAAAACTTACCAAAGTAAATTTCAGGGTAAGATTGGGCAGTCTGGATTATGTAAATGCGATGGAAGGAAAAAACGCCGCTATCAGGCAACAGCCGAAACCGATCCTGAAAAATTGATCAGGCGGATATTGTGCTTTAATCCCAGTTCTGCAAATAAACGGATGATCTCTTTGGTATCTTCTTCCGAAAAATCTTCTAAAGAAAAATGATTGCTGAAACTGCTTTCTCTGTAAATAGTGATGCCCCCAACATTTTCTTTTTTTATCCAGCGCATATCATTCCATTCAACCGTTGCAATAGAACTGCCTTTTGCATACACCAGGCACTCAACTTTTTCATCATCAATATAAATAAACCGTTTCTGCTTTCCTTTGATTTTATCTATACCTGAAAAAAGTAAATTCAACCCAAACACTATATACAAGAGTTTATGGATCTGATCCAACTCGTAAAAAAATAATCCACTAAACAACAATACCCCGCATGCGATCATAGCATAGCCCCACAGTTTTGAAAACTTTGTTTTGCGCTGATCGGGTTGTGTATAGAAGATTGGCATACTTATTTTTAAGCAGGCTGCATCTGTGTTTGCAATACTTTACGAATGGTTGCCACCATTTTCTCTCCCTTGTCTTTAATTTGCTCGTCAGTCCATACAAGGCTGATGGCTGTTGAGATACAACGGCTCATTACTGCATCACTCGCAGGGAAAGAAGCGTCTTTTAATTGTAACAAAGCTGCTTTCTGTTCCGGACTGATCGCATGTAATGTTTGTGCATTTTTTAAATGATCCCACTTACTCAAATAATGCCAGTTGTTTACAAACCAGTAAAAATTTCCGGCCAATATTCCCTGTTCTTTCATTTCGGCAACTACTGCTTTTGTTAAAGCTTCGGTTGGTAAGAACCAGCTGATAAAACTACAGCTGTCATCACCACCTTCCGGTATTGCACGGAAACTGATCTCAGGTATTTGTTCCAGATAGGCACGTAATGCCTTGTTGTTCTTTTTTTGTAATCCGAGAAAACTTCCCAGTTTTCTGATCTGCGCCAAACCTACCGCAGCATGCAATTCGCTAATACGGTAATTGTATCCGATAAAAGGATGAAGATCTGCTCCGCGGTCAACTCCCAAATGATCATGTCCATGATCGGTATAACCATCCGATTTAATGTACACCTCTTTATTATTCGTCATAACCACACCACCTTCTGCACAAGTGATCGTTTTCACAAAATCAAAAGAAAAAGTTCCTGCATCGCCAATGGTTCCCAATGCTTTGCCTTTGTACATTCCACCAATACTCTGGCAGGCATCTTCCAGTAGAATGAGTTGATGTTCGGCACAAATTTCTTTCAATGCGTCCAGATCGGCCATGCTTCCACACATATGTACGGGCATGATGCATTTTGTTTTTGATGTGATAGCTGCTCGAACAGCATCCGGACTAACAGTGAGCGTTTCATCCACATCTACCAAAACAGGAATGGCGCCAACACTTAGTACCGCTTCAAAACTGGCCACAAATGTGAATGTGGGCATGATGATTTCATCTCCTGCACCAATGCCCAATGCTGCCATAGCCGTAGTTAAAGCAGAAGTTCCACTGGAAGTAAGCTGTGCATACTGGCAACCAAAAACTTCCGTAATGGCTTGTTCCAGTTCTTTTGCTTTCCATACACCCTGTCGCGGGCCATCAAATCCATATCTCATCAAAATGCCTGTTTCCAGTACATCATTTACTTCTTTTCTTTCTTCGGCACCAAATAATTCAAAACCGGGCATAGGATCTAGTTTGGAGTTAGGAGTTTGGAGTCTGGGGTTTTATTGCCAGATTGTTCCAGATTTGTAAAGGTACAAAGTTCAAATATATCAACTCCACACTTCTAACTCCTAACTCCAGACTCTTAACTTTGACTCATGAACCCCACCCTTTTCTACTGTTATGATGCCTATTGCGGCTGGTGCTATGGTTTTAGCCCGGTGATGAAAAAAATAGCTGAGAACTTTCCTAATGTTCAAATTGAAGTACTATCCGGCGGAATGATCCTTCCGGAAAAACCCGTTCCCATTGCAGCTACAGCGGGATATATTCAAAAGGCGTACACAACGGTTGAGGAATATACAGGTATTAAATTTGGTGCCGATTATCTCTGGCATATCAATAACCCGGAATCGAGTGATTGGTTTCCTCATTCAGAAAAACCGGCGATTGCCCTGTGTATTTTCAAAGAATTTTATCCTGGCCGCCAGGTTGAGTTTGCCGGCGATCTGCAATATGCCCTCCATTTTGAAGGACGTGATCTTACGGATGATGAAGCCTATCGTCATCTCCTTGAAAAATACAGCATCCAACCCGAAATATTCTACACCAAACTCAGCAGCGAGGAATACAAAGAACAGGCTTACTACGAATTTCAATTATGCAAACAGTTACAGGTAAACAGTTATCCCTGCGTATTACTGCAAAACTCAGAAACCAAATTTACTTTACTGGCAAAGGGTTTTACGGATTATGAAACATTGTCGGGGAGATTGGAAACTGCGTTGATAGGAATATAATAAAGAATTGATTTGGGAATTTTTATTGTCACAGATGACACAGAAAAAATCTGTGTCATCTGTGACAATAATTTAAAAATCTACATCAATCTTTCATTCGGCGGCTTAATTCCCTGCAAACGAATATAAATAGTGCATTGCCCACGATGATGAGTCTGGTGTTCAAAAGCTTTTATGATCCAGGTATATTTTGCCTCTTCATACTGCCCTCTTTTTATACGTTCACCCAAAGTGTTTGCATCCATATTTTTAATGGCATCAATCGCATAATCATAACTCGCATTCACATAATAACTCACCGAATCTTTACTTTGGGCACCGGTTGATTTTTCCATATTAAACCCGGGAAAGATCCTTGGTTTCTTTGCTGCCGTTGAAATGTATGCGATCGTTCCTGCAGCCAGATGTAACATTTGTTCAGAAAAGCTGCGGATACTGTCAACCGGCCGGGCACTGTATTTATCAGCCGGCATGGTAGTAAGGTATTCGTTGGTATACGATTTTGCCCTTTCCCAGTCTTTGATCATTTGCCCTTTCAAAGTATCGGCACTTAGGGCTTGCGCTTGTAGCTTTGAAGAACCAATTGACACAAATAATACAAGCAGAAATAAATAAAATGATTTTTTCATAGAAAAATTTTAATGGTATTAAAGATTATTACTGTGGCGATGAATGTAATCCAATTCGGTTTCCTTCTGAATCAATAAATACTGCCATATAACCATACTCTGGCGAGATCTGTGTTTTAGGAACCATGATCTTTCCACCGGCTGCTTCTACTTTGTCTAATACATTTTGCAGATCCGGATTCCCGTTTAAATAGATTAGTGGCCCATCTGTAGCAGAGGGTTTGTGAAACCCGTCAGTATACACCACAGCACCGCCAATTCCCATTCCCTCCAGCGGAAACATCCGCATTTTAATATGTGGCGTATCCTCTGAAATCAGGATACAATCAAAAACGGTTTCATAAAAATTTTGCGCCCTTTCAAGATCACTGGATGGAATTTCAAACCAGTTGATCGCATTTTTAAAATTCATACTGTTATTTTTTATGATGAATTAAAACGGTTTTTTCCTTTCCAGTGTTTTATGAATTCTCACCACTTCCATCAAGGCAGCTGTTGCATACCAGGGATGGTATTCCATAGCAAATAACCCTGCTTTTACCGCTGGGTCTGATTGGCTAAGTACCTCTGCCTCTGTAACGGTTTTTACATTAAAAATAAATATGCCTTCCAGTCCGGTATCATCCATCATCGGCCCGGCCAATACCATTTTACCTTCTTCTGCCAAACGGCCTATATTTTTGAGATGCCCTACCAGCAATTCATTCGCTTTTGCTTTATCGGTAATATTAACCGGACCTTTTTTCAGAAATGCAAGAACATAGGGTTTCATTCCATATTCATCGGCTCCTGTTTTTTGAGCCAGTACAGAATCATATTTAACAACTGTTTGTGCATGTAACGTGTTAATCAAACTCAAAGAAAGGCAGATGTAAAATACTTTTTTCATGATGGCTCTTTAGTTAATTAAATATACAATTTGGGGCGTAAGAGTTGAAACCAGTCATCAAAAACAATAAAAATCAATGTCTGAGCGGCTGAAAGTCCTGTCAAAAACTTAAATATTCACCTCAAAAGGTTTATACAAGATAATTTTCTTCTTTTTCCCCTTACTTTGCACCTCTTAAATAACAAATATGGAGTACAGTAAATTAATATCGATCACCGGACTGAACGGATTGTTTGAACTGGTGGGTAGCAAAACAGACGGAGCCATTGTAACATCGCTCGATGATAAGACCACAAAATTCGTGAGTAGCCGTGTTCATAACTTTTCGCATCTGGAAAGTATTGAAGTATACACTGTTCGTGATAATGTGAACCTGGTAGAGGTTTTTCAGGCAATGAGCGCAAGCATAGAAGCTTTGCCTTCTGATAAAGATGCAGCAGCCGTAAAAGCCTATTTCCAGAAAGTATATCCAGATATGGATTTTGCCCGTGTATATGCCAGCGACATGAAAAAAATGGTAAAATGGTTTTCTATCCTCAAAGCCAATGATATCGAAGCCAAACTGACCGAGCAGCCGGAAGAAGATGGCGAAGCAGAAGCTTAATTCAGTTCATCATATTGAAAGCCGTAACAAATTTTGTTGCGGCTTTTTTATTGCCATTACACATTCATCACTCTATGTTTTATCAATACCCTATAATTGTTAACTTGTGGCTCCTCAATTCGTAGTATGAAAAGAAAAATATCTGTCATTTTTGTTGCTGTATCTCTGTTATTTGTCGCTTTGGCAAATGCTCAGAATTTTTATGAAAAAACACCCACTGCCGAACGTTGGGTTAAAAAGAAATTCAGAAAACTGAGTAAAGATGAACGTATTGCCCAGTTAATGATCATCCGTGCTCATAGCAATCTTGGGCCGGATCATGTAGCAGAAGTAACAGAACTGATCAAAAAATACAACGTAGGCGGACTCTGTTTTTTCCAGGGTGGCCCGGTTCGCCAGGCAATGCTTACCAATCAATACCAATCCATTGCCAAAACTCCTTTAATGATTTCGATTGATGGCGAATGGGGATTGGGTATGCGCCTGGATAGTGTGATCAATTACCCCCGCCAGTTAATGATGGGTGCCACTGCCGATGCAAAACTGATCTATGAATTTGGTCGCGTTGTTGGTGAACAATGCAAACGAATGGGCATCCAGGTAAACTATGCACCGGATGTGGATGTGAATAATAATTCCATGAATCCCGTGATCAACGACAGAAGTTTTGGAGAAGATAAATACAAGGTTGCTCTCTATGGAGTTCAATATATGAAAGGCATGCAGGATGTGGGTGTGATGGCAACTGCCAAGCACTTTCCGGGTCATGGTGATGTTTCGGTAGATTCTCATAAAGACCTTCCTGTGATCAATAAAACCCGCTCACAATTAGATGATCTTGAACTATACCCTTTTCGCGAATTGATCAAAGCCGGTGTTGGCAGCATTATGATCGCACATTTATCAGTTCCTGCAATTGATACAACGGCAAATCTTCCAACCTCACTCTCAGTAAAAACCATTAACGGCTTACTGCGTAACGAACTTGGCTTTCAGGGCATTTCATTTACAGATGCTTTGGAAATGCAGGGTGTAACCAAATATTTTCCAAAAGGAGATGCATCGGTATTATCGATCATTGCCGGTAATGATATGTTGTGTTTACCCGGCGATATTCCGGGCAGTATTGCTAAAGTAAAGGAAGCCATTAAAGAAGGAAAACTCAGTTGGGATGATATCAATGCCAAAGTAAAAAAAGTATTGCTCGCCAAATACCATCTCGGTTTGAATAAAGTAATCCCAATCGAAACCGAAGGATTAGTAAATGATCTGAATGCGAAAGCCATTCCATTAAAAACTTCATTGAGCGTCAATGCACTCACATTGGTTCGAAAACAAAACGAAACTGTTTTCCCAATCTCAAAAGGAAAAAAAGTGGCCTATATCTGTATTGGTGCCCCTTCCGAAAATGTTATCGCTGCAAAACTTCGTGCAGAATACAACGCAGATGTGTATCTGTTCGGAAGCAAATCAGAGATCGGTAAACAATTGATGGATGATAAAACAAATATCACCACAGTAGAAAAAAGTGATAGTGCCGGCGCTGCACAACTTATTCAAACCATTCAACAAAAAAATTATGATGTAATCATTACCGGACTGCACAATTTCAGTCGCCGCCCGGCTAATAATTTCGGGTTAAGCAATGCTTCCATTTATTTATTGAATGGATTACAACAAAACAAAACCATTACCCTCGTCTTCGGAAACCCTTATGCATTAAAGAATGTAAGCAGCGCTTCAAATTTAATCGCCTGTTATGAAGATGATGATATTACACAGGAAGCCGCAGTAGCCATGTTACAAGGCACCATACAAGCCAAGGGAAAATTACCGGTTACTGTGACCGATAATATGAAGTTTGGAGATGGTATCGTTTACAACAGCTATTTCCCAATTGCTGCTCCTGAATCTGTAGGACTTCAGACTGATCAATTAAAAAAGATAGATGCCATTGCAAATGATGCAATAGAAAAAGGAGCAACACCCGGTTGTGTTGTATTGGTTGCCAAAAACGGCAGGATCGCTTACAACAAAGCTTTCGGCTATACCAATTTTGATAAGAAAGAACCCGTAACCATTGATATGGCTTATGATCTTGCATCAGTAACCAAAGTTTCTGCCACCACAGTTTCCATTATGAAATTGTATGAAGAAGGAAAAATTGATCTCAATAAAACACTGGGCGATTATCTGCCATGGGTAAAAGGATCTGATAAAGCACCCTTAAAACTGACAGATATTTTATTGCACCAGGCCGGCCTCAATCCCTTCATTCCTTTTTATCGGGAAGTGATTGATACTGCTACAGGTAAACCACTTCCGCAATATTTTTCAACAGAGAAGGATGCCCAACACCAATTCCGCGCAGCAGAAGGATTGTATGTTAGAAATGATTGGGAAGACACATTATACAAACGCATTCTACAAAGCAAACTCACCGCACCGGAACATTATGTATACAGCGATAATGATTTTATTTTCCTGGGAAAAGTGGTTGAAGCGGTTAGCGGAAAGCCATTAAATGAATATGCGCGCGACATGTTCTATACACCACTTCACATGACCACCACCACTTTCCGCCCGCGCGAATTGATGCCGATAGATCTGATCGTTCCCACAGAAGAAGAAAAACATTTTCGCCAGCAACTCATCCGTGGAGATGTACATGATGAGGGAGCGGCCATGTTTGGCGGTGTAGCAGGCCATGCCGGATTATTCAGCAACGCTTACGATCTTGCGCAACTTTACCAAATGCTCCTAAACGGAGGCGAAATGAACGGTATTCGTTTATTAAAAAAATCAACGATCGATAAATTCACAGCCTACAACAGTAATGTAAGCCGTCGCGGATTAGGATTTGACAAACCCGAAAAAGACAATGCCACCCGCAAAGAGCCCTATCCATCCAAAAGTGTATCGCCCGAAACATTTGGCCATACCGGCTTTACGGGCACCTGCGTTTGGGTTGATCCAAAAAGTAGTCTGGTATATATTTTTCTGTCAAACAGGGTAACACCAACACGTAACAACAACAAATTGAGTCAGTTAAATGTGCGTCCAACCATTCAGGAAGCCATTTATCAGGCAATTAACAGGTAATATCAATCAAAAAATAAAAACCGGCAACATAGGCTACCTTAGTGTTTTACAAACCATCATTCTCTCTATATGAAAAAGATAATGCACAATTTCCTCTTGGTAGTTATGGTTGCCCTTGTATTAACCTCGTGCAAAAACAATACACCAAAAGAAGCTAAATACATACCTAAGGACGCAGGTTTTGTATTGGTGTTAGATCCACAACAAATGCAGGACAAACTGCAAAAAGGCGGAATCAGCATCGATACACTCATCAGCAGGGTTTTCAAAAAAGATTCTTCTGATGCTAAAGACAAAGCACATTTTGATGACCTGCGCGACAATGCCGGAATTAACTGGGGCAACCAGGTTTTCCTCTTTATGCAACAGAAAAAAAGTGCCGACAACAGTCAGGCAAATATTTTCAGTCTTTTAGGAGGTTTAAAAGATGCCGCTAAACTGGAAGCATTCCTGAAAAAACAGGATATGATGAAAGGCAAAGAGATCAAAAAGGAGAAAGATTACAGTTATGTTGTGATGCACGACGGCGTAATGGTTTCATGGAATGATCAGCAGGTGATCATTACCATGTATAACCATACTCAAAAACCGGTGTACGATACAGTAGCCATGACTTTCAAGCAACCGGCTCCAGCCCACACAGAAGCAGAAATGAAAAAAGAGGTGGAACATTACTATACCCAAAAAGTAAATGAGTCATTGGCCGATGTTGAAATATTTACAGGCATGTTCAAAGAAAAAGCTGATGGATATACGTATTCAAGCACCAATAGTTCTCTCGCAGCATTAAGCATGATGCCATTGCAGTTACCTAAGCTGGAAGAATTGGTGAAAGATAACTATGTAACTTCTGCTTTAAGTTTTGATGACGGAAAGATTGTAGCTAAATCAACCAGCTATACCAATCAGCTGTTGAGTAGCGTGCTAAAACAATATGCAGGCCCAACCGTGAATCTTTCTATGATTGAAAATTATCCTTCACAAAACATCAATGGTATCTTACTGGCAGCTTTTAATCCTGAAATATTCGGTGGTATTTTAAAACAACTGGAAGTGGAAGGATTGGTAAATAATTTTCTGGAGAAAAGTGGTTTCACCAGTCAGGATCTATATAAATCATTGAAAGGAGATATTGCTGTAATTGTATCAGATCTTAACATAGGAGGAACAGATCCGCAAAACAAACATGATGAGTTGGGAATGATGAAGAAAAAACCAATCGCAAAAATGATCCTTAACGCACCGGTTGGTGATAAAGCAAGTTTTACAAAAATCATGGATAAAGCAGTAGCACAAGGTTTTCTGGTAAAACAAAACAACACTTATAAAGCAGGAGAACTCATGTCGGCATTAGGATTATTCATGATCGCTGATGACAAAAACCTCTTTATCGCAAGCGATTCGGCAACATACAGAGAATACATCGCCAAAAGCAGTAAAGCAATGATCAATAAAGAAGCATTGGATATGTTCAAAGGAAAATCTACTGTTTTCTATTTTGATATTGCCAATACTTTGAATGGATTTTCAAGAGATTCTTCAGGCAGTTTCAATCATTCAATCAATACAGCAAAAGCAACTTTTAAAGATGTGATTGCCACATCAGATAATTTTGATGGAAAAAGTATCAAAGCTTCAATAGAAATAAGGATGCAGAACGAAAAACAAAACAGTCTGGTAACCTTAACAAGCCTGCTTACAGATATTGCTGTAGATATGCGTGTGATGGCAAAAAAAGAAAAAGAAACCGAAGAAAAATTATTTCCTGGCGGTGTTCCTGCCATCATCAGAACCAATTAATTCAATAACCTAATTTTAATAATAAAGTCCTGCAACAGCGGGACTTTATTATTGGGTTTCATAGTATTTTCGGTAACGTTAATTTTCTGAATGACAATCGAGTTCGATCATATCATCCCAACACCGTTAAAAGACCGTTTTCTGCAAAGGAATTCAGATGTATGGAACAATTCACTGCAATTGAATCAGGGAGATTTTGTAAAGATCAAAGCACCCAGCGGTACTGGTAAAACAACACTGGTACATATTCTTTATAAACTACGCCATGACTACGAAGGAAAGATCACTATCAACAACAAATCAGTTATAGAATATCAGGGAGATGAATTGGCTGCATTGAGGCAATCTAAATTAAGTATCATTTTTCAAGACCTTCGTTTATTCCCTAATCTAACAGCCAGAGAGAATATAGAATTGAAAAGGGTTTTACAAACACCTTTTTATGAAAGTTCAGTAATTGATTCTATGGCTGATGAATTGGGCATTGGTCATATTTTAGAACAGAAAGCAGGCCTTTGCAGTTATGGAGAGCAACAACGTATTGCCATAATCCGTGCATTGATCCAACCTTTTGAATGGTTATTTATGGATGAGCCGTTTAGTCATCTCGACATCGAAAACACAAGAAAAGCAGCAACATTAATCGAATCGGAATGTCGCAAACGAAACGCAGGTTTTATCATAACAGATCTTGATGATGATATTCATTTCACATACAACCGGCATTACATTTTATAAACCGGAAAACAAGTATTCATGAATGGATTATATCCTTTGTTAAAAAAGCTCATCCGCACTGCGGCAGGCAGAAAAAGATCTTATATTGCTTTTTTGGGATTATCCATTGCCATGTTGTTGATACTTGCTGCTGTACAGATCCAGTCTAACTATAACAATCTCCTCCACAGTAAAAATAACCAGGACAGTATTGCCAATTTTCTGGTATTGAATAAAATATTGAATGATCAAAACATTGGGCAGGCTTCCATGTCGGATAATGATATTGCAGATATTCAAAAACAAATTTTTGTGGAATCTGTTGGTCAATTAACACCAAGCAGGTTCAAATCTTCCATACAAAGTTCAAGTGATCGTTTCCCTTTTTTTA
Organism: Chitinophagaceae bacterium; assembly: GCA_947372235.1. Classification (GTDB taxonomy): domain Bacteria; phylum Bacteroidota; class Bacteroidia; order Chitinophagales; family Chitinophagaceae; genus Sediminibacterium. The sequence goes on from CANBSW010000075.1 coordinate 18,802, forward strand.
CAGATATCTCATTTGAAAGTGTACCAAATGATTTTATTGATGTAACCAGTAAAGACTGGAAATGGGATCAATCTGCATCTTTTGTACCGATCATTGCCCCTAATATGTTTCTGGATTTTTACAATTTCCAGTTTTCGTTTTCACAAAACTTACCACAGTTAACGCAACAGGTCGTAAAAATGATCGTTTTTAAAATCAACGTATACGGACCAAATGGAGTAATCACATTCAACGGTCGTGTGGTAGGCTTTAGCGACAGGATCACATCTTTACTGGTACCCCAGGAATTCATGAACTGGGGCAATTCCCAATTTGGAAAAAACAAAGAAGCTAAGCCATCCCGGGTCATTATCCGCACAAAAGATCCCGGCAATCCTGAACTGGTAAATTTTTTGAAAGAAAAAGGATTATCAACTGATGCTGATAAAACCAGATTCAGTCGTTACAGACAAGTAGTTGAGATTGTGGTGAACATTTCCTGGATTTCTGGAGCTGTAATGTTATTATTTGCATTATTAATATTTACACTTTTCATACAATTGACCATCGCATCTTGCAAGGATGAAATATCATTGCTGATCACACTTGGCGCAAGTCCTCGACAATTAAAATCTTTTTTAATCAAGCAGTTTTTCCCTGTTAATATTTTAATCATATTACTATCATTATTACTTATTGCTTTTACACAATTTCTTCTTTGCCAAAAGTTACAATCGCAAAATATAATTTTAGAAAAATTTCCTTCATTTTTAACGTTGCTTACCGGTCTACTGGTTTTAGCTGTTATCTGGGTAGTGAACCGTATTTCGATACAAAAATTCATCAAACAGTCTTCAAAAATCGTTTAAAGTCTGGTCATTTTTTATGTGGTTTTTTGAAAAATCACTCAATTTAGGCCTGTATTTATAGATTAAAATATGAATCGAATAGCCTTCATTGAGGAAGGATTTCTGGTACTATACATTTTCGAAATCAAATTTTTGAAATTAAAGGGGGTGTTTTAACGGAATTTTTAACGGTGAAAACACCGTTTTTTATTTAGCAATTTAATAATAACTAATTGATTTTCAATAATATAATAGATTTTCGTCTACTATTCGCAAAAAAAAAATACTTAGATAAAAGAGGATTTGTTAACTTGCATACCATATATTTCGTTAAAGTTCGACATGAATCAGGCAGTTCATGCGATTTTAAACCTAGAACCATGAAAAAGTATTCATTATTCTCAAGGGCATTTACACTGGTTGCTTTTGCTTCAGTTGTATTTTTGTCTTGTAAAAAAGAACAAAGTGAGGTTGTAGATACAACCATACCTCCTGCTTCTGATAACAGCGCAAAGATTGTGTCTGGTGGTGGCAGCGGTCCATATGAAGGATCTATCGATCAATCATATGCAACTGCATTGGCTACTAATTATGCCAGAAAGTACGATGAAGATAATCAGG
>CANBSW010000076.1 GCA_947372235.1 Chitinophagaceae bacterium
TTGGGGCTAAACAGCAAAAAAAATCAAATCCATTTAAAGGCATGGGAGGTCAAAGAATGGGAGGCCAAAGAGGCGGATTTGGTGGAGGTGGTGGCGGTATCAGAAGAAATTAATCCAGCCAACAATACAAAACTAAAAAGCCCGTGAAAACATCACGGGCTTTTTAATACACCAACAAATTTTTAATTATTAATTCCTAATTCTTAATTAATAGGCGCTACCGGCCCCTTACGAATCGCTTTCACCGGTGTAGGCCAGGTTGTTGCTGCAGCACCTCTGCCACCGCCGCCTGCACCACCGCGTCCGGCACCACCACCAGCTCCAGAACTTAGATCGGCCTTATCGCGGGGAAAGAAGGTTGCATCTTCACACGCCATATAAACAAGCATCGCAGTTAACATGGCGTTATTGCGAAGATCATCAAACACGATCTTATCATACGTATCGCGATTGGTATGCCAGGTATAATTAAAGTACGACCAGTTTAATGCCCCCAACGAAAATCCGGGTGCGCCTGCGGCTACAAAAGAGGCATTATCAGATCCGCCTCCACTTGGTGAACCAGGGAATTGTTTTCGGATAGAATCAGTCATGTTTTTTGGCACTGCGGCCAGCCATTTGGTCATATATTGTTCTGCATTTTTAAAACCCTGTCCGGAGATACTTGTTATTCGACCGGTACCATTATCCTGGTTAAACAATGCATGCAGTTTGCTCAAAATTTCAGGATGGTCTTCTGTAAATGCACGCGATCCATTTAGACCCTGTTCCTCACTTCCCCAATGACCAACCAGAATCGTTCTTTTCGGATTTGGATATACCAGTTTTAAAATACGCATGGCTTCCATCATAGTTAAGGTACCGGTGCCATTATCGGTTGCACCTGTTCCCCCATCCCATGAATCAAAATGCGCAGAAAGCATTACATATTCATCAGGCTTTTCTGTTCCTTTAATTTCAGCTACTGTATTGAATGTTGGAACAACACCAGTATGTTTTGAATCTGCCCTGATGGTGATCTTAGGATTGTCGCCACTCTCTACCAGCCGATACAACATACCGTAATCCTCCAAAGCAATATCAACGGTTGGAATTTTGGTTGTGTATGCATTGAAGATCTTATCTACGCCAAAACCTTGCGACCAGTTATTTCCAATAATTCCCGCTGCTCCGGCATTTTCTAAAACAACCTGTAGCATACGTGCTGTGTAACCGGTTTTTTTAATACGCCCTGCCCATGCGGTTGTTTGTGCAGTGCGATCCTTATTCATTTTATCAATCGATTCTTTTGTACCAAATTCTTTCCAGTTATAATCCGGTCTACCGGTAGGTTGCATCATAGAGATCATTACGAATTTGCCTTTTACATTTGGTAACCATGCCTGAAATGCCAAAGAATCGGCTACATCCGGAATAATCACAAGCTCGGCAGTAATACCACCTTTTTTTGTTGCTGGGCTCCAGGCAAGTTGTGTTCCTTCCAATGACCTTACCCTTGGAGAAACCATATCAATATGTGTAACGCCTCTTTCCCATGCTTTCCATTCGCCCCATTTTTCATTACGGGCAGAAATTCCCCATCCGCTGTATTTATCAACTGCCCAATCGTTGGCAGCTTTCATTTGGGGTGTTCCAACCAGTCTTGGGCCAATTTTATCAAATAATTCATGTGCAAGTTTTTGCAGTTGAGAATTCTCCGAGCCCTCTTTTACAATTTTGTCAATCACAGGATTGGCTATTTGTGCGATTGTAGGCTTACTATTCAGAGCCAGTAAAAGCATACAAAACCCGGTTATATACCTGATATAAAGCGAGCGCAGATGGTTTTGGGTATTTTTCATAGCCTAATTTATCAAATCATTGCCTAATCTGTTGAAAAAACAGGATGAACAGCAACTATTACCCTATGTCATGGGGTAAATCAACAAAATAACCGTCTTTACAACGGCTACTTTGTAGTTCTATCCTTACAATACCGCAGTCGCTACACCTACCCAAGATTAACAGAATATGCTATTCGGGGGGGATCTAATTCTTGGTTACTTTGTTCCATCATATTAAATAAGAAGCCAAGGTTTCTATCTAATGTGAGTAGATCCTAATCCTTTGAAAGATTTTACTTGATAATCAGAAAGTTCCTAACAGAACGATTTGATTTGAATCCATGAAAAACCGTAGCAAATGCTACACGAGCTTTGTAGGGCGAGAATTATTCCCTACAAAGCTTTTTTTATGTCAGAAATATGGAGATATTAAACAGGATTCTCACCCCCCTTCAATCTGCAATTAAGCTGCTAAAATACTTTACGGGGAATTAGGAAAAATAAGGCTCAATTACCGGATTGGATTTCAGTTCCTCCAGGTTTTCGATACTCAAAGGCTTGCTAATGAACTGTTTCACAACAGGGAATTGCTTTGCCAAAGCAAAGTCTTCGGGGTCAATGGTTGAAGACAGGATTACAATATGTGTATTGGGGAGTTTATCTAAAAACCTCGGTGTATACTCCTGTAAAAACTCCCATCCATTCATTACCGGCATATTGATATCCAGTAAAATAAGTTCGGGTGCATTTCCCTGAGGATCAGGATTGTTTGCAAAGAGATCTTCAAAATATTCTATCGCTTCACTTCCATCAATTACAGTATTTACTTCCACAGCAAAACCTGTTCTCTTCAGTAATAACTGAGAAATAGTAAGAGAAATTGTATCATCATCAACACATAGTACTTTCTTGATCATCAGGTTTTGTTAGATTGTTAAATTACATCTTTATCATTTCATTTCCTCATTTGAACAGTATCAAATTGTTCGAATAAGTTTGAAAATGACCTTTTTAGATTTATTTTTTGCCAAAGTAATAACATTTTACAGCCCCGCTATTAAATAAATATTAAAAAATGAAATAAAATGTTGATTATCAGTCAGAAAAATTTTTATCCTTGATAATTTACAGGATTGTAGTTTAAACAATGAATTTACAAAAATCGTTGCAAATGGCCTAAAATCATGGCAGAAAGAAGAAATTCAGTGTTTCCTGTTCTTTAAAATCTACCAATTCTCCCTTCTTCCAGATTTTTATTTGATAACCCAGCTCTTTAATAAATTTAATACAAAGTATACGGCGTTCATTATTCCATAGCTCACAAAATATAATTGGCCGGTGTTTTCTGATCAGCTGCTCTCCCCCTTTCAGAACAAAGTATTCAAAATTTTCTACATCAATCTTAATGGCAGCAATGGAATTTTCATTCTGTATTGCAGTGTAATTGTCCAGCATTTGAAGAGAAACGGTAATACCCTCTTCCGCGGCATTTGCATCAGTAGAATCTTCTATAACATGAGATAATCCCTGCATACGGGCATGATTGGCAACAGGCATTTGCATTTTTACTTTACCTGCCTCATTTCCCAATGCTTCGGGAATAATAATGATATTGTTTAAACGAAAAGAACTGATCACTTTTTGCATGGCTTTAATATTAGCCGGCATCGGTTCAAAAGCATAAACAGTAGAAAAAGGGAATTTCTTTGCTAACAGCACAGTTGTAAAACCAATATTGGCACCAATATCTATAATAGTGCCCGCTTTTTTGATTGAATCAACAAAAAAAACGAATTCTTTATCCCCTCCCAGAAACCATATTCTGTATATATTGATCATCGAAAAAACATACAGGTACCGTTCGAATCCGATCAATTTTTGAGCAACGCTTCTGAGGATATTTTTTAGCATGGGACTTAAAAATAAAACAGAAAACCCTGTTTTCAACGAATCATTGTAAATTCAATATTCCGGTATTAAACTTGTCATAATGAAAGCAATCCTTTGTGTTAACCACGGCTTACCCGATACCCTTGTTTTACAGGAGACCGAAAAGCCGGTGATCACTGAAAAGCAGGTATTGATCTGTGTAAAAGCCTGCGGGGTAAATTTTCCGGATGCATTGATCATTCAAAACAAATACCAATTTAAACCACCACTCCCTTTTTCACCCGGTGGTGAAGTTTCGGGCATAGTGCTTGAAACCGGTGATAAAGTATCTCACATTAAAACAGGTGACCGGGTATTGGCACTTTGCGGCTGGGGAGGTTTTGCCGAACAGGTTGCAGTGGATGCGAACAGGGTATTTCCTATTCCGGCTGAGATGGATTTTATTACTGCGGCTTCTACATTGTACAATTATGGCACATCTTATCATGCTTTAAAAGACAGGGCCATAGTAAAAGCCGGAGAATCTTTATTGGTACTGGGTGCCGCAGGTGGTGTGGGTATTGCCGCTGTTGAACTGGGTAAATTGATGGGAGCAACTGTAATTGCAGCCGCATCAACTGATGATAAACTTTCTCTTTGTAAAGAAAAAGGTGCCGATCATCTCATTAATTACACAACGGAAGACCTGCGAACAAGGATCAAAGAAATTACGGGTGAGAAAGGTGTTGATGTGATCTATGACCCCGTTGGCGGTAAAATGGCGGAGCAGGCTTTACGTTCCATTGCCTGGAAGGGTCGTTACCTGGTTGTTGGGTTTGCCTCTGGTGAAATTCCGCAACTGGCATTTAATCTTCCATTGTTAAAAGGTTGTTCGGTAATGGGTGTATTCTGGGGAAGTTTTGCAGAGAAAGAACCTGCCCAAAGTTTACAGAACCTTGGCGAATTATTGCAGTGGCTGAGAAAAGGAAAGATCAAACAAAGTATTCATAAAATATATTCTCTGAAAGAAGGGCCACAAGCCATTCAGGATTTGATCAACAGAAAAATAAAAGGGAAAGCCATTGTAAAAATTGGCGACTGGACGGAAGAACCTGCTAACGTTATTCCTGAAAAAAAAGAGAATATCTCTCAGAAAGAAATCATTACAAAACCCTTGGTGATAAGGGGTTTGGAGGACATCAAAAACCATATCGGAAAATCACTTGGCACTACTGAGTGGCTAACCGTTACCCAACAGATGATCGATGATTTTTCTGCTGCTACATTGGATTTTCAATGGGTACATACAGATATTGAAAAAGCAAAAGCTTTATTACCGGATGGCAAAACGATCGCACACGGATATCTTTCTATGTCGCTCGCTTCTCATTTCTTTTACCAGCTGATCACGCTTGAAAATATACATTCATTTTTCAATTATGGGATTAACAAAGCGCGGTTTATTACAACCATAAAAGAGGGAAGCAGGATCCGCATGCAAGGCTCTATTCTAAACGCTGAAGACCAGCCAAGCGGCGGGGTAAAAATATTCCTGAACTGCATTATGGAACTGGAAGGATCTGAGAAGCCTGCTTATGTTGCAGAGATCATCAGTTTACTGGTTTGATATAAAACATATACCATGAGATTACAAAACAAGATCGCAGTAATTACAGGAGGTGCCGCAGGTATTGGACTTGCCACTACTGAATTATTTTTGAAAGAAGGTGCAACAGTAATTATATGGGATATTGATCCATCCGGAGAAGCAACAGCAGTCCGTTTAAGAAATGATGGTTACACAGTTCGTTTTCAAGCTGTTTCTGTTGCTGATAAGTTACAGGTAAACAATGCCGCAGCAGAAGTGATCAAAGAATTTGGAAGAATTGATATCCTCATCAATAATGCTGGCATCACCAAAGACAAGACACTTTTAAAAATGGAGCAGGATGATTGGGATAAAGTTTTGTCTGTGAACCTGACAGGTGTATTCAATTGTACACAGGTGGTTGCCCAACAAATGAAACAACAGAATTATGGCCGTATCGTTTCAGCTTCTTCCAATGTTGGTTTGCGGGGTAATTACGGGCAAACAAATTATGTTGCCACTAAATCGGCCATTATTGGCATGACAAAAGTTTGGGCACTCGAATTGGGCAGGTTTGGTATTACTGCCAATTGCATTGCTCCAGGTTTTATTGAAACACAAATGACCAATGCCATACCTGAAGAAGTAAAACAAAAACTCACCCCTATGATTCCTGCAGGGCATTGGGGCAAACCCATTGATATAGCTTATGGCTACCTATACCTTGCCTCAGACGAAGCAGCTTATGTAAATGGAATTTGTTTGACGATTGATGGGGGGAGTGCGAGATGAAAATAATTTGAAAATTTGAGGATTTGAAAATTTGAAAATGAAAACCAATAAACCAATAAACTAAGATGGCACGTTTTACAAGTATGGAACAACTTCGGTTTTTATTGTTTGATGTTCACCGTGTGGAGGATCTTTTTGGGTATGAGAGATTTGCGCATTTGGATGCAGAGCAAGCATGGATGATGATAGAAGCAGCAAGAATGCTGGCCGAGCAGGAAATGTTTCCTTACTTCAAAGCAATGGATGAAACGCCTGCAAGATATGACGGGAAGGGTGGTGTGAAAACACATCCACAATTACAAACCATTATCCGCAAAGCGGCTGACCAGGGATGGATTGGCGGTTATGCATCTTTTGAACATGGAGGTATGCAATTGCCTGAAATGATTTTCAGCACAGGACATCATTTATTTCAGGCGGCGAATAATGGAGTGGAAGGTTATACCGGTTTATCGAGCGGTTCGGCAGGATTGATCTTGAATTTCGGATCTGCAGAACAAATTGAAACTTATGTTCCTAAAATATTTTCTGGTGAATGGCAGGGCACAATGGCTTTAACCGAGCCACAGGCAGGGAGTTCTTTATCGGATATTGTTTCATCTGCATTGCCTACTAATTATGGTTACTATCAGATCAAAGGACAAAAAATATTTATCTCCGGCGGACAGCATGAAGCCTGCGATAATTTTATTCATCTAACACTAGCAAGGATTGAAGGTGCACCTGCGGGAACAAAAGGTATCTCGCTTTTTATCATACCCAAATTTCGTCCGAAACAAGATGGAAGTTTGGAATACAATGATGTGTATTGCGCGGGAGATTTTCAAAAAATGGGACAAAGAGGTTATGCAACCACACATTTATCATTTGGGGATAATGATGATTGCCGGGGCTATTTGGTTGGCGAACCGCACAAAGGACTATCCTATATGTTTCAGATGATGAATGGAGCAAGGATCAGTGTAGGACAAAGTGCTGCAGCTGTTGCTATGGCAGCTTATCAGGCGTCTTTGCAATATGCCATGGAAAGACCGCAGGGAAGACCATCCGGTGAAAAAGATCCTGCAAAGCCTCCTACCCTCATCATCAATCATGCGGATGTTCAAAGAATGTTACTTACACAAAAAGCCATTGTAGAAGGCGCTTTATCATTAGGAATGGAGTGTAACAGGCTGCACGATCTTACCCATGTAACATCAGGTGAAGAAAAAGAAAATCATCATTTACTGTTAGAGATCCTTACCCCCATTGTTAAAACCTATTCATCAGAACAGGGAAGCCGTTCTGCGGCACTGGCTATTCAAACTTTGGGTGGGTATGGTTTTACTACTGATTTTCCGGTTCAGCAACATTACCGCGATTTAAAGATCATGTCGTTGTACGAAGGAACTACCGGTATTCAATCACTCGATCTCTTGGGTAGAAAAGTAACCATGAATAATGGCAAAGCACTTCAATTGCTTGGAGCAAAAATTATGGAAACCATTAGCGGTGCATTGGCTTATCCTTCTTTACAATCCTGTGCAGGTGAATTGGGAATAGAATTGAAAAGAATAGCAAGTGTAGTGCAGCATCTATTCCAATTTGCACAAAAAGGAGAAATTGACCGATACTTATCCGATGCCACTGTTTTCATGGAAATGGCTGGCTATATTGTAATTGGCTGGCAATGGCTGAAACAGGCAGAGACAGCCGCCAGGAAATTGGTTGAAAAGGATTTCAAAGCCAATTCAGAAAGTTTTTACCAAAGTAAGATCCATACCATGGAATTCTTTTTCCGCTACGAATTGCCCCATGCCGCGGCCTGTGAGAAGACCTTGTTACAGGATGGTAATTTAACGGGGATAAGGAATATGGATATGTTTACCTGAAAAGGATAAATTGGAGCATCTTTGTGGCTGTAGCCATTTTGAAATTATATTTACCGGAATCTTTTAAAGCAAAGAATATGTTGAAAGTTGGTGTTTTTGGCGTTGGCCATTTGGGTAAGTTTCACCTGAATAACTGGAAAGAAATTGAAGGTGTAAAACTGGTAGGTTTTTTTGATCCCAATAATGATAATGCCAAAGAGGTAACGGAAAAATACGGGCTGAAACGTTACATGGATGAGGATAAATTAATGGATGCCTGCGATATCATTGATGTAATTGCACCAACTGATCATCATTTTGCCATCTGTATGCAGGCTATACGCAAAGGCAAACATGTTTTTGTGGAGAAACCATTGGCCCATACCATTCAGGAAGGGCGTGATATTGTTAGCATGGTTCGCGAAGCCAATATTAAAATGCAGGTGGGACATGTTGAAAGATTTAACCCTGCGTATCTCGCCATCAAAGACATGCAGCTAAACCCCATGTTCATTGAAGTACACAGACTGGCGCAATTTAATCCGAGAGGAACAGAAGTGAGCGTGATACTGGATTTGATGATACATGATATTGATCTCATTCTCAGTCTGGTGAAGAGTGATGTAAAACATATTTCTGCCAGTGGTGTGGCGGTGATGACGGATACGCCTGATATTGCCAATGTTAGAATCGAATTCAATAATGGTTGCGTAGCCAATCTTACCAGCAGCCGTATCAGCATGAAAAAGATGCGGAAGATGCGTTTGTTTCAGAAAGATGCTTACCTGGGTATTGATTTTCTTGAAAAGAAAACTGAGATCATCAAACTGAAGCAGCCGGATGATACCAATGTTTTCTCTTTTGATATTGAAACACAGAACGGTAAAAAAACGATCGCGATTGCAACACCGGTGATAGAGCCACAGAATGCCATCAAACTGGAACTGGAAGCTTTTGTTGATTCGATCGTAAATAACAAACCTACCATTGTAAGCGAAATTGACGGTTTCTTAGCCATGGAAGTTGCCCACCAGATTCTTGAAAAGATCAGCAATACCAGCATTCTTGTGTAACCGAAATGAATAACAGAAAAAAGAATATCATCTGGTACATCATCAGCGATTACATTTTTTCTGTAATTGCTCTGGCTCTTTTCGCGGTTGGATTTGATTTGGCAGCTATCACTCATGATCTGTTTATTCAAATAATCTTACTGTCTGCCGGCTGGATATTTTTCTACGCTTTTGCAGGAAGTTATCATATCTCACTGTATGAAAAATCGAGATTAAATGAACTTACTTCTACGCTGATCTATTCTTTCACCGGTTGTTTACTTTTATTGTTACTTCCTTTTAATGGCGGCATTAATACCATTAGCACTTTTATCATTTACTATCTAATGCAGTTTGCATTGGTTTTTACCGGCAGAAATTTTTTATTATACCTTGTTAAGAGATCTTTGATCAAAGGAGATATTTATTTTAACACCCTGATTGTAGGCAACAATCTCCACGCTGTTAAGCTCTATAAAGAACTGAATAAAAATTTCAGATACCTCGGTTTTAAAACTTTGGGGTTTATTACTGTCGAGGAAGAGACAAAGAATGGACTTGGCAAATGGATCCCTCACCTGGGAAGTATCCGGAAACTAAATGAGATCATTGATCAATACCAGATAGAGAAAGTGATATTATCGCTTGATAAAAAACAAAACCCATTAACCGAAGAACTGGTTAATCAGCTGGCACAGAAAGATGTGGATATAAAACTTGTGCCCGATACACTTGATATATTAGCTGGGTCTGTAAAAACAAATAATGTGCTTGGTGCAATGTTGATCGATATTCAGAACAGTGCACTATCGCCACGCGAACAAAATGTAAAGCGTTTACTGGATCTTCTTTTATCAATTTCAAGTTTGATCCTGTTGAGTCCGGTTTTATTATTTGTTGCGATCAGAACATGGCTTTCTTCCAAAGGAGAAATCATGTACAGCCAGCAAAGAATTGGATACAAAGGGAAGCCTTTTACGATCTATAAATTCAGAAGCATGGTGGCAGATGCGGAGAAGGATGGGCCGGCTTTGTCGAGTGATAACGATCCCCGTATTACTAAATGGGGCAAATTCATGCGCAAATGGCGGTTAGATGAATTGCCACAGTTATGGAATATCATAATTGGGGATATGAGTTTAATAGGACCAAGGCCAGAAAGAAAAGAATTCATTGAACAGGTTATGCAGAAAACCCCATATTACCGCTATCTGCTGAAAGCCAAGCCCGGACTCACTTCCTGGGGAATGGTACAATTTGGATATGCTTCTTCAGTTGACGAAATGATCGAACGAATGCAATACGATCTCATTTATATTGAGAATGCTTCTCTCTTGCTTGATTTTAAAATTATGATGCACACTCTTCGGATTATATTATCGGGCAAAGGAAAATAACTCTGCGCTTACCTCTGCATCTCCCCATCTCTGCGGTGAATAAAATCATTTTTTTGGCAATAATTGATCGTTACTCAAGACTTCTTTCAACGCAGAGACGGAGAGAAGCTGAGGTTTCGCAGAGGGAATAAGAAAAAATTACCTCGAAACAAATATTGAAGTATTTTTCAGGAAGTGAAACAAGTCATCACCATACTACCCTCTAATAAGATTGATAAAGATAAATGGAACCGTTGTGTAGCAGAAAATACCAACGGTTTAATGTATTCATCAACTGCTTACTTAAATGCCATGGCAGAAAACTGGCATGGATTGGTGATTGATGATTATGCTGCAGTAATGGCCATCCCCTGGAAAAAGAAATATGGCATTCGTTATGCATACACCCCACCTTTTATCCAACAACTGGGATTGATTGGAGATGCAGCATCTTATGATTGGAGGCAGATCTTAAATGCTATTGAAAATTTTATTTTGTTTGCAGATCTCCATTTTAATTTTTCAAATGCATCAGTTCAATCAGCCGTTGAATTGATTTCTAAAACCAATCTCATCCTCGATTTATCTGTGGGATATCTTGCCATTGAATCTGGTTATAAAACGGACCTGAAAGAAAATATCAACAAGGCTACCGCTGAGAATATATTGTATAGCAATGAGGATTGTCAATTGGGAATTGACCGCTACCAAATCTATTGCAGAAGTAGGATGCCACATATCAGAGAAGAGGATTACGACAATTTCTCACGACTTGCCAAAAAACTACAAAAGACAAATGAATGTTTTGCTAGATCTGTAAGAACCGGATCCGGAGATACCTTAGCGATTGGGGTATTTCTATGTGATAACAAACGCATTTATAATCTCATGAATACCACCAGTAAGAAAGGAAGGGATAAAGAAGCCAATCATTATCTACTCAACAGTGTGATCAGAGAGTTTTCAGGAAAACGTTTGTTGTTTGATTTTGAAGGATCAGAACTACCCGGTGTTCGTTCTTTTTATGAGAAATTCGGAGCCATTGAACAGCCTTATTTCTATTACCATTACAACAAACTTCCCTGGCCGTTACGATTGCTAAAGCGTTGATCTTTCGGCAAGTATTCTTTCTGCAATTAAAAGGTCAGCAGGTCTCGTGATCTTAATATTTTCATGCTCACCTTCTATTAAAAAAACATTTTCTCCTGATGCTTCTACAACAGTGGCTTCATCAGTAAATGAATCTTTATAATCTGTATTAAAAGCTTTCAGCAATATCAAGCTTTGAAAAGTTTGCGGGGTTTGAATGATACGAACATTATTTCTATCGGCTACTCTATGTGAATTACCATCAACAATTCTAATACTATCTGTTGCTGCGATAGCGGGTATTGCGCTACCTTTTTCTATAGCCTGATGATAGCATCTTTGTATCAATTCTTTTGTGATCAAACAACGTACCCCATCATGCACAAAAACAATAGATGGCTCTGTTACCAATGCCAACCCATTTTGAACGGAATGAAAACGGGTTGTACCACCTTTCGTTATTGTAATTCTTGCTTGTGCGTTTAAATCCTCAACCAATGCATCAGCTTCTGATATACCCGTTTCAGGAACCACCAATATGATTTCTATATCATCAAACGATTTTAGAAAAGTATCCAGCGTATACCAAAGCAGTGGCTTACCCTGTAATAACAGGAATTGTTTGGGAATAGAAGAGCCCATCCTTTGTCCACTGCCGCCTGCTACTACAACTGCGTACTTTTTCATGTTCTTGTTAAAGGTATTTTCAAATAAAAAGGAGCTACAAAAATAGCTCCTTTCATTTTCTCATGTTCATATACCGGTTCAAATATACGATTTATAAATTATTGGTATTCCCGTCTGGCTTAAAAAAAAGACCCCTCGGGGAATGTCATTAAGTTATGGACATGATGATAGGTTTCACGCAAAGTCGCCAAGAGCCTTTCTTTGCCTCCTTGGCGACTTTGCGTGAACCCTTCTTAACTAAACAACATTATGCCCATCAGGTTGCTATATCGGTAGACCAAAATTTATCAAAACGCCGTAGATGCTATAAAAATAAATCTTCCACCACTTTATTTATAAATTGAAACCTCATTCATCCCCTTACTATTTTTGGTTCCTCGATACATTCCGGCACTGTTAAAAACCATAGCTGCATTGCCCTGTGCATCAACACCAATCATTCCACCTTCGCCTTCAATTTTAACCAGTTTATCATTTACTACAATATCCATGGCTTCCTGTAAACTGAGGCCTTTGTATTCCATTAAACAGCTTACATCATACGCTGCCACACTGCGGATAAACATTTCACCATGGCCGGTACAACTGATGGCGCAGGTTTTGTTATTGGCATAAGTACCTGCACCAATCATGGGGCTGTCTCCTATCCTTCCATATTTTTTATTCGTCATACCACCCGTTGAGGTTGCACCTGCAAGGTTACCATGCTGGTCGCAGGCAACAGCACCAACGGTGCCAAACTTTTTATCACGCATCAATTCTTCCAGGTGATGATGGGTATGATCGAGTGAATAATTATCTGAATCGCGAATAGCTTTCCATTGATCGTAACGAAACTGTGAAAAGAAATATTCGTCGGGTTCCAGTTTCACACCTTGTTTGATGGCAAAATCATTGGCTCCTTTTCCGCTGAGAAAAACATGGTTACTATTACGCATTACTTCTGTTGCCAGTTCAATCGGGTTGCGCACATTGCGTACACCGGCAACGGCACCTGCACTTAAATCAATTCCATCCATGATGGCCGCATCCATTTCCTGTACGCCTTTTTTGGTAAATACGGAGCCACGGCCTGCATTGAACAATACATTATCTTCCAGTAATACCAATGCAGCTTTTACTGCATTAACCGCAGTACCGCCTTCTTCCAGAACCGCGTAACTGATATTTAGTGCCTGTTGTAAGCCTTCAAAATAGGCTTTCTCCAGATCAGGTGTCATATCCTCTTTCAGGATGGTTCCGGCACCGCCGTGTAGTACAATGGTAAAATCAGACATAGTCAATCAATTTTCAATTACCAAAATTAGCCTTTTAGCCAACTGAGAAAATCGAATAAATAGTGGTGATTGTTAGAGAAGGTTTAAGGAGGAGGAAGGTTTGTTGCAGGATGTCTATGTGTGATAATTTGAAAATATGGCAATTTGAAAATTTGAAAATAGCAATAGAGTATGATTACTCAGATTTCAGAATAAATTCATACTGTTCTTTAAAACCAAAAAATAAAATAATATCAACTTAATAGAACCTCACACTCCTTCAACAACTTCCCCCTATCAATCGCAGCCGTACCCACTTCTTCACAAACCAAACCACCTGCAATGTTTGCAATCTCTGCGGCAAGGTTCATGTTGTGTGTGGTGGCGTATACAAGGGAAGCTGTGGCAATTACGGTATCACCGGCACCGCTTACATCGGCAATATTGCGGATATGGGTGGGGATTAATTTATGGTTTGTTGCCTGTTGGTAAAACACACCTTTTTCTGATAATGTGATAAATGATATTTCATGTTGCAGGTGTTGTTGCAATGCTTTGTGCATTTCCTGCAAAGTATTTGTGTTAATGGTATCGGTCAATAAGTTCAGCCCTTCCTTTACTTCTTTCAAATTGGGTTTGAAGATGGTTACGCCTTTGAAGGATAAGAAATTTTTTCGTTTAGGATCTACACTGGTTACAACAGTTTGCTCTTTACAGAGCTTGATCAATTCTTCAATTACCCTTGCGGTTAAAACACCTTTGTTATAATCTTCAAAGATCAATACATCGGGTTTGTGTTGGGTGAAATAATCTTTTACGCTTTGCAGTAATTGGTCTTCTAAGGCAGTATCAATATCAGCAGTGATCTCTGCATCCAGCCGCATCATCTGTTGATTACGGCTCATCACACGGGTTTTATTGGTAGTGATGCGTTTATCAGAACTGATCACATAAGATGTATCAATTTTATTTTCTGTGAGCAAACGCAACAGATCTTTTCCATCTTCATCATTTCCTATTATAGAGATCACTGTTGTTTGCGCACCTAATGAAACAGTATTCAATGCCACATTTGCTGCACCGCCAACACGTAATTCTTTTTTTTGCAAAGCAACTACCGGCACCGGGGCTTCCGGCGAAATACGGTCTACATTTCCCCACCAATACGTATCCAGCATCAGATCGCCAACAATGGCAACTTTGATGGAAGGAAACTTGGCAAACAGTTCAACAAAATTCATCACACAGTTTTTTTTGAATTACTCACTGCAATATAATACAATGGTATGCCCAACAAAGTTATGATCAATCCCGGCCAGGTGTATTCACTTTTATAAATGATTAGTAGCACACAAAATGCGCTGCCCATCAACATATACAATGCAGGCAATACTGGATATCCAAATGCTTTATAGGGTCTTTCCACATCCGGCATTTTCTTGCGTAAAATAAATATGCCTCCGATGGTTAATACATAAAATATCACTACTACGAAAGAAACCATGTCTAATAAGTCGCCATATTTACCACTCAAACACAACAGTCCGGCAACCAAACACTGTGCCCACAATGCCCACTCAGGAACAGCATTTTTATTTAGAGTTGCTGCTTTTTTAAAGAACAATCCGTCTTGTGCCATGGTATAATATACCCGGGCTCCGGCCAATATTAATCCGTTGTTACAACCAAATGTTGAGATCATGATCATGATGGCAATTACATAAGTACCTGCATCACCAAAGATCACATTCGATGCGGCAACCGCTACCCTGTCGGCTTTGGCAAATGCAATATCATGCAGTGGCAATACACCCAGATACATCAGATTCGTAGAAACATAAATTACCGTAACGATCATCGTTCCCAAAAACAAACTGAATCCAATATTTTTTTTCGGGTTTTTGATCTCACCTGCAATAAAAGTTACGTTGTTCCATGAGTCACTGCTAAAAATAGAGCCCACCATCGATGCGGCAATGGCACCCACTGCAGCGGCTCCCAATACAGGTACAATAATTGTGGAATCAATTCCGCCGGTTCCTGCGGCACTCATTTTTTGCATATGCCAGGCATCTGCCCAGTTGGCATGCCATACATCTCCTTTGGCCATCATGAACCCGAATACGATCAATCCAAACAACGATAATAATTTGGTGAGGGTAAATGTTGTCTGTATCAGTTTGCCACCTTTAATGCCTCTGGTATTGATATAGGTAAGTAAGATGATCAACAGGATGGATACAATTTGCGCATTGTAAATTTTCAAACTGCCTATCGTCAATAAAATATTCGCATCTGTTAATTCGAGTGCCGGAAAAAAATAGCCGGCAAACTTACAGAATGCTACTCCTACCGCTGCAATGGTTCCGGTTTGTATTACGGCAAAAAAACTCCAGCCATATAAAAATCCGATCAATGGATTGTACGATTCTTTGAGATACACATACTGTCCGCCTGCTTTGGGAAACATGGCACTTAATTCGCCATAACTTAATGCAGCGGTCAATGTCATAAAGCCGGTGATCAGCCATACCACAATTAACCAGCCGGCACTACCCACATTTCGGGTGATATCGGCACTAACAATAAAGATACCCGAACCGATCATGCTTCCCGCTACGATCATCGTGGCATCAAATAAACCAAGGGTGGGTTTGAATGCAGTAGTGTTGGTATTACTCATAAAAAAATCCTGCTGGTTAAAACAGGATTTGAAGATAATAAATATGATCGAAGATTATTTCTTCTTCTTATACAAAGCATTCAGCCCTTTTACCACATCTGGTGTGATATTGTAAGAACTATCCTTCAGATACATTAAGTCTGCTGAACTTGAAAAGATAAAAGCATAGCCTTTGTCTTTATTATATTCTTTCAGGTAATCTTCAATTTTCTTTTTTACATCCTGCATTTTTCTGAACTGCTCATCCTGCATTTCATCGGTCATCATTTTTTCTTTGCCCTGAAATGCTTTCTCCATCTGCATCAGCTCCTGCTGTTTTGCAGCAAGCTCTGACTGTGATAAAGCAGAAGCCACTTTCTGCAGTTCCTGGTACCTTGTAGCAAAAGTACTTTTCATATCACCCAGGATCTTGGCATTAGCCTGATCCTTCACCTGTAATTCACCTACGATCTCTTTAAAATAACCAAACTGACTTTGTACAGAATCAGTTTCAAAATAAGCGATTCTAAAATTGCCTGTAGGAACTGCTTTTGTTCCCCCCACTAAACTTACAGCATTACCTGAGGGAGAAGAAAAGTGCAGGTAAAACAATACGGCCACTGCTACTGCCAACACAATATTTAAACCAAGTGTAAAATTTTTCATGAAGCGCTGATTATTATGATTTTTGGTATGATTGATATGATTTTTAGCAAATAAACTTCTGTAAAAATAACAAGATTGATACGACCTGTATGTTAAAAAAGTAGGAAGCTTTCACTTCCTACTTTTTTCAATCATATCTAAAATCCGCGAAATCCGCGATCTTATTCTTCTTCATCAAAGCTCATCGCTTCTCTTGTACTAGACAGAACTTCGTATTCTTCTTTGCTTCCTACAATCATGTTGTCGAACTCTTTCTGTCCTGAACCTGCAGGTATCAAGTGACCGGTAATTACGTTCTCTTTCAGTCCCAACATGGCATCTGTTTTACCCTGTATGGCAGCCTGGCTCAATACTTTGGTAGTTTCCTGGAATGACGCAGCTGAGATCCAGCTTTGTACACCCAGAGATGCTTTGGTGATACCTAATAGTACCGGTGTTGCCGTAGCTGGTTTTGCATCTCTCACTTCTACCAGTTTTTTATCTGCTCTGCGGAGGATAGAATTTTCTTCTCTCAGCTCACGCAAAGTAACAATCATACCGGCTTTCATTTTTGAACTTTCACCTGCTTCAGTTACTACTTTCTTATCGTAGATCCTGTCGTTCTCTTCGATAAAGTCAAAGCGGTCTTCAAGATCCTCCTCTAAGAATTTAGTATCTCCTGCATCAACGATCTCTACTTTCTTCATCATCTGGCGAACGATCACCTCAACGTGTTTATCGTTGATACGTACACCCTGTAAACGGTACACTTCCTGGATCTCATTTACCACATATTCCTGAACCGCAAATGGTCCTTTGATGGTTAAGATATCAGCCGGTGCGATCTGTCCGTCAGACATTGGTGTTCCCGCTTTCACGAAGTCACCATCCTGAACCAGGATCTGTCTTGTTAATGGAACCAGGTATTTCTTAATCATACCATCTCTCGACTCAACAATGATCTCACGGTTACCACGTTTTACATTACCAAAGGCAACTACACCATCGATTTCACAAACGATAGCAGGGTTACCCGGGTTACGTGCTTCAAACAATTCAGTTACACGTGGCAGACCTCCCGTGATATCGCGGAGTTTACCTAACACACGTGGAATTTTCACCAATACCTGTCCTGCCCTTACCTCTTCACCTTCTTCAATAACGATGTGTGAGCCTACCGGTAAGTTATATTGTTTGATATCTTTTCCTTCTACAATAATCGTAGGGATTTTTGTTTTGTCTTTTGTTTCAATAACCACTTTCTCACGGTGTCCTGTTTGTTCGTCAGACTCATCACGATAAGTGATACCATCCAATACATCCTGGAATTTGATCTTACCAACCAGTTCCGCAACAATAACGTTATTGAACGGATCCCATGTACAGATCACATCTCCTTTCTTAACCTGTGCACCATCTTTGATATTCAAAGTAGCACCGTAAGGAACGTTATTAGTGATCAATAAGCGGTCATTCTTAACATCAGTGATCCTCACCTCACCTGTACGTCCGATAACGATCTTCACTTTCGTGCCTTCAGCGTTAACAGTATCAACGGTACGCAGACCATCAAACTGTAAGGTACCATCGAACTTAGCCTGCAAAGTAGATTCAATAGATGCAGAACCCGCAACACCACCCACGTGGAAAGTACGCAAGGTTAACTGTGTACCCGGTTCACCAATGGATTGTGCAGCGATGATACCAACGGCATCACCTCTTTGTGCCAGGTAACCTGTTGCCAGATTTTTACCATAACATTTTACACAAACACCACGCTTGCTTTCGCAGGTTAATACAGAACGGATCTCAACGGTTTCAATACCTACTTCTTCAATTTTCTTAGCTACATCAGAAGAAATTTCTTCTCCTGCCAAAATGATCAACTCATCGGTTAAAGGATGGTAAACATTATGCAGAGAAGTACGTCCTTCAATTCTGTCTGATAATTGTTCAATTACATCTTCATTATCTTTTAATGCAGTTGTTGCATTTCCACGTAATGTTCCACAATCTTCTTCAGAAATAACCACATCCTGTGATACGTCCACCAAACGACGGGTCAGGTAACCTGCATCCGCTGTTTTCAGGGCCGTATCCGCAAGACCTTTACGGGCACCGTGCGTAGAGATAAAGTAATCCAATACGTTCAGTCCGCCTTTAAAGTTAGACAGGATCGGATTTTCAATTACCTCACTTCCTGTGCTTCCGCTCTTACGAGGTTTTGCCATCAATCCACGAATACCTACCAGCTGTTTTACCTGTGTTTTACTACCACGGGCTCCGGAATCCAACATCATGAATACAGAGTTGAATCCTTGTTTATCAACGGTCATTTCATGGATCAGACTTTCAGTGATCTTCATATCCACACGACCCCAGATATCAATAACCGCATTGTAACGCTCGTTATTGGTGATCAGACCCATGTTATAACTTTCCCACACTTCATTCACTTCATCTTTCGCTGAATCCAGTAATTGCTCTCTGATCTCAGGAACGATCAGGTCATTTACACTGAACGATAATCCACCACGGAAGGCCATACGGAATCCGAGTGTTTTGATATCATCCAGGAACTTCGCTGTTTTAGGAACGTTTGTGATCTTGATGATATCACCAATGATCTCTCTTAAACTTTTCTTGGTCAACAAAGCATTGATATAACCTACTTCTACGGGTACGTGCTGGTTAAACAATACACGTCCAACAGTAGTATCTATCAGTTTTTTAACGATCTGTCCGTTTACACGAACATTTACTTTCACTTTAATATTGGCGTGAAGGTCAATACGTTTTTCGTTGTATGCAATGATCACCTCATCCATACTGTAGAACGACATTCCCTGACCTTTTACGATCTCATCTCCAATTGTTTTCTTGCCCTTGGTAATGTAATACAGTCCCAATACCATGTCCTGAGAAGGAAGGGTGATCGGTGTACCATTCTGCGGGTTCAAAATATTGTGAGAAGACAACATCAATAACTGGGCTTCCAAAACAGCTGCATTGCTCAAAGGCACGTGCACCGCCATCTGGTCACCATCGAAATCGGCGTTGAAGGAAGAAGTTACCAACGGGTGTAACTGTATCGCTTTTCCTTCTACCAATTTTGGCTGGAAAGCCTGAATTGACAAACGGTGAAGTGTTGGGGCCCTGTTCAACAGAATTGGATGCCCTTTCAAAATATTTTCCAGGATATCCCAGATCACAGCTTCTTTACGATCAACTAATTTCTTAGCCGACTTCACTGTTTTCACGATACCTCTTTCAATTAATTTTCTGATAACAAATGGCTTGAACAATTCGGCAGCCATATCTTTTGGTAAACCACACTCATGTATTTTGAGTTCTGGTCCTACCACGAT
>CANBSW010000077.1 GCA_947372235.1 Chitinophagaceae bacterium
AAAATTGTACTGCCTTTATTAACCATACAACAATACGCTTTACATCAGTTACACAAAGCAGAAACAGACCCTACTATGAAGGAAGTGTATGAGAAACTGATTACCAGAAGTATGTTTGGGATAATTAATGCAGCGAGGAATTCGGCGTAGAAGCTGAATGCTAAAGGCTGAATGCTTTGTATACAACTTAACTGCTGGGAAATAGATTTTATTTATCAATGGGTTATTATTTCAGGATGCATCACAAACTGCTTCTTTTTAGGATCATATAATGCATAGAATGCTGACCCCATTTTCCCACGATCTTTCCATATTTCTAAATCTGGATAGCCGTCTTTATTATAATCCATTAGCTTAACATTTTTGAACAATATTGTTATTACGTTACCACATTCAAAA
Organism: Chitinophagaceae bacterium; assembly: GCA_947372235.1. GTDB lineage: Bacteria > Bacteroidota > Bacteroidia > Chitinophagales > Chitinophagaceae > Sediminibacterium. The sequence goes on from CANBSW010000077.1 coordinate 400, forward strand.
TCTAGACCGGAAAAATCTAATTGCTGAATAAGGCGATTGGTTTGTTTGTTGATGATTTTCAAGTTTCGCATACTTGCCCTGTCAGAACCAGAAGATGGGTCTAGTGAATAGTCTCCTATCAAATAGGCATTTGGTAAAGAGGTATCCATTAAAATAGCTATTGGCTTTACAGTTGAGACTATATATGATGTATCAATCATGTTTCCTGTATTAACAAGGCTTACTATTTTCTTTTCATTCGTGTTAGTCAAAACACCATTCAGTTGATTGGGTGCAGAAAAAACAAACTCCATATTCTCTGTTGGTTTGCCAAATTTATTCATATGTGCCAGCCTGATATGCTGATTGCTTCTTACCCAAACACCTTCTAAAGAAATGGGCTCGTTATTTTTTGGATTCATGTAGACAGCATACACCGGAAGATCTTTATTTTTCATATCAGACCAATGTCGTGAAAGCTGCATATAAAAAACAACTGAATCCTTCCCTATCAAACCCTTATATGAATAACAAATAAACCATCCACCATAACTGTTTGAGAAAAAAACTAACACAAATAATAAGAAAATAATTTTTCGCATAAATAAAAATCATTAAGTATTCGGCGTATTATCCTTCCATCCCCATAAATGCAAACAGGCATAGGTTCTGTATGGGCTCCATTTTGATGAGATCTTCAGCATCTTCTCCTTCATTTCTTTTTTATTGGAAGGATCCAGTTTATATAATTTGATCATAGCCTGCTGTATGCCCAGATCATCCACTGCAAAAACATCTTCTCTGCCAAGAGTAAACATCAATAACATTTCTACGGACCATTGCCCGATGCCTTTGATCTGCACCAATAGTTTGATGATGTCTTCATTAGACATGGCCAGCAATTTTTTATCGGTGATCTTATGTTCGATACAAAAAGCAGCCACATTATGCACATAACTCACTTTGGCATTACTCAATCCAATAGCACGCAAAGTTGTGGCAGGTGTATCCAAAACCTGTTGTGGTTTGGGTTCTTTAGCATTATACAAATCCAGAAAGCGATGAAAAATTACTTTAGCAACTTTTGTACTCAACTGCTGGCTCATAATACTCGCCATAATACGCACCGGAATATTTTTATGCAGTTTTAACTCATGCAACTCTTCTCCTAAAGCGCGTGCCAGTTTTTTATCTTTTTGTAAATGATTAACGTATTCCATTTAGGAAAGTTATTGAAAAGCTATGAGCTGCGAGCCATTAGCTACAAGCAAAAACAATAACTTTACTGACGACCGACAACTCACGATCCCCCATGCCCCGAATCATCCAACTCACCACCGACGGCTCACATACCATTGCCATACCTGAAATGGATGTAACGTATCATAGTCATCATGGTGCTATGGGAGAAAGTATGCATGTGTATATTGACGCGGGACTTCATCCCATACTTAATTCATTGAACACACAACAAATTCATATTCTTGAAATTGGTTTTGGCACTGGGCTAAATGCATTGCTTACACTCAAAGAAGCCATCACTAATCAACAACACATTCATTATACAGCCGTCGAACTTTTCCCAATAACACAACAGGAAATAGAATCGATTAATCATGGACACATTCTTTCTATGCAAGACGAATTTCTGCAATTGCACAACGCATCATGGGAAGAAGAGATTTTGATCAATGAGTTTTTCACGCTCAAAAAAATGAAGATCTCACTACTTGAGTTACCCATTATCTACCCTGTCAACACTATCTACTTCGACGCTTTCTCCCCCACCGTCCAACCCGAACTATGGACACAAACTGTTTTCGAAAAACTATACCAATGCCTCGTACCCGGTGGCAACCTTGTAACCTATTGCAGTAAAACGGTTGTAAGAAAAGCCATGAGTGCTGCAGGTTTCACCGTTACCAAAATTCCCGGTCCCTGGGGCAAACGCGAAATGGTGAGAGCAGTGAAACAGTAAGGGCTACAAATTTGCAAAAGACCGAATCATTTATTCAGTTCCGAATTTCATCATCCCAAACCGCGCCTTCGCGCCTTTGCGTGCCTATTTCAATTCGCTAATTTTCCGTAGCTTAACAGCAACAATCAACCCCACATGAAACTTTTTTTAACCCTGTTAACCACTTTAACCCTTTTAACCACTAACGCCCAAAACAAAGACGTACAAGCCATTCGCCAAATCCTCACAGATCAAACCATACAATGGAACAAAGGCAATCTGGAAACTTTCATGAGCGGTTACTGGAAAAGTGACAGCCTGTTATTTGTAGGTAAAAGCGGACCAAAATACGGATACAATGCAGCATTGGCCAATTACAAAAAAGGCTATCCGGATACTGCCACCATGGGCAAACTGGCTTTTGATATTCTAAAGATCCAACCCATTTCTGCCGACACTTATTTTGTACTTGGTAAATGGATGCTGAAAAGAACCGTGGGTGATGTGAGCGGATACTATACCTTGCTGTTCCGAAAGATCAATAACCAATGGAAGATCGTGGTTGACCATAGCAGCTGATGTAATGTTTTAAACAATTGATCGACTAACAACTAAAATAACTAAAATCAACTTTTATGATACTCCTGATACTAGGCATCATTTTACTGATCGCCGCAACCGCTATTAACAAACAACAAAGAGAAGAACTGCATAAAGTAGCCGGCGGACTAAGAATTGGCGCTTTCATTCTGATCATTATTGGTGTATTAACTTCCTGCATTAAGCAGATAGATGCTGGACAAATTGGTGTAAAATCATTGTTTGGTAAAGTAGATGATCAGATTCTGACAAGTGGGTTAAATGTAATCAACCCATTGGTAGATGTGCACTTACTCGATATCAAAACCCAGAATTATACCATGAGTGGCGTTCATGATGAAGGTGATAAAGCCGGTGATGATGCCATTCGTGTATTAACAGCGGATGGATTGGAGGTAATCATTGACCTCACGGTACTTTACCGCGTAATCAGCACCGAAGCCCCGAATATTATAAAAGAAACAGGATTGGATTACCGTGATAAAATTGTCCGCCCATTAACCAGAACAAAGATTCGCGACAATGCTGTTTATTTTACCGCTATAGATTTGTATTCTACCAAAAGAGATCTTTTTCAGGGTCGTATTTTCAAAAGTATTGAAGCTGATTTCAAAAAAAGAGGCCTTGTACTTGAGCAATTACTTGTAAGAAATATCACATTACCCAACACTGTAAAAGGTTCTATCGAAGAAAAGATCAAAGCTGAGCAAGACGCACAAAAAATGGAATTCGTTCTCCAGAAAGAAAAACAGGAAGCCGAACGTAAACGGGTAGAAGCTCAGGGTATTGCCGATTACCAGAAAATTATCAGTACCGGATTGGGTGATAAGCAGTTACAATACGAGCAGATCCAAATCATGAAAGGATTAATCACATCTCCCAATGCAAAAGTAATTATTATGGGTGGTGGTAAAACGCCGGTGATACTGGATACGAAAGATGGGAAAAACTAATCGCGGATTTCAAGTATGATTTTGTAGTATACTACTAAATTGAATTATTGCCACAGATAACACAGAACAGCACAGAAAAAATCTGTGTTCATCTGTGTTATCTGTGGCAATAACTTTATATTCTAACAGCGGATCGATTCATCTGTTTTGCCATCAATCTCCCAAAAACCAAATGCCCGCAAAACACACCCACCACAGAAGAAAAAATATCTAAATAATCAAAGGTTCTGCCAAATATGGGAATGAGTTGCAGGTATTCATTAATGATCACCAGTAATAAACCAAAGCAACAGGTAAACGTAAGATCAGCAGCAGTTTGTAAACGAAAATATTTTTGAAAGAACCAACACGCTCCAAAAGGCAATAAGAAAGAGCCGATCAGATTAGGCGCAAAACCAACCAGCGGCTTTAACCCATGCGGTATATGAATAAAGGGACGAATAATGAATTTGATTGCCCAGATCAATAAGGTTCCGGCAATAACTACCTGTTTGGAAATATTCTTGAGATACATGTTCAATAATTTCTTAATGAATATAAGAAAATACACCGGCAAATAATGCACCGTAATATTTGTTTATTGAACGGATTGCAACATAAAAAGTTACTGCTCGTAATCAATAGGCTTACTCCATAAACGGATTACCCACCAGAGGTAAGCACCCAAACTGGCAAAGAACCAGATATAAAAAAGAATATTCCCCAAAGTAATATGGTCTTGAATAAAAGCAAGGTTATACATAATTCCTGCAGTAGAATCAATAGCCATCCACACCACTGCAAGCGACAGGGTATTTAAAATTCGTATCAGGTATTCTCTAACGCCAGGTTCCATAGCCACACCCCCTAGCCCCCTAACGCTTGCGCCAAAGCTTCAGCGTCGGTGCAAAGGGGGAATTAAAATTTATAAATAAAATTCTTCCACAAAATTATATACAAGTGTACTAACAATATTGTTTACCTAACTCCCCCTTCAGGGGGCTGGGGGGTTAATCAAAACTCTGATTGCTCGCCGCTGCCAGTTTCAAAATCCTGTTGAACTGCTCATCATTCAGGTCATTATAAAAATAATAGATCGGATCTACAGGAATGCCTTTGCGGTGCACTTCATAGTGGCAATGCGGGCCGGTACTTTTTCCTGAGTTTCCTACATACCCAATTACTTCCCCACGCTTAACATTTTCTCCCACTCTGGCTTTGATACGCACCATATGACCGTAAACAGTTTCATAGCCAAAGCCATGGCTGATCACTACGCGGTTTCCCAAACCACCGGTATTAAACCCGGCATCTTTCACCCTCCCATCAGCAGTTGCGTAAATAGGAGTACCCATAGGGGCAGTAAAATCAAGCCCCTGGTGCACCCTTCTGTCTTTATAAACCGGGTCGATCCGGTAACCAAATCCAGAGGCAACGCGGTTAAGATTTTTATTGCTAACCGGTTGTATGGATGGAGTTGAAGCCAATAGTTTTTCCTTATTCTTAACCAGTCCGGCAATTTCATCAAAAGATTTTACCTGAAAAGCCGTTCTGTAGGCAAGATTGTTTAATTGCTCTGCAATGCTTTTCACCAATTCCGATTCGCCCATACTGGCCACCAGTTTCACTTCGCTCTTTTTCTCTATATCCTTGATACGCGCACTATCCGGAATCGGATCCCCACCAAAAATAGAACGATACACTTCATTGTCGCGATGCTCTATCTCATTCATCTTCAACTCCAGCTGTTTCAAACGCTCCATATACACATTGTAATTGGCAGTAAGATCATCATTCTGCTGGCGCAGGTATTTTTCTTTAGGAGAATCAATATAACGGAAGGCGATGGCGAAAATGATCAGTCCGGTAACAATTGAAGCCGCAATAAACCCGATCAACTGCAATAACCGCACACGCAAAGGTGTATCCAGCTTTTCATAGCGGAGGGTGTGGGTGTTATAGTAGTATTTGACCTTTCGCATGGGTATTTGGGGGATGATGTTTTTGGGGACTGGGTCGTGAGTCGTGAGACATCAGTCGTCAGTAGTAATGACTTGTATTGGGAATCTAATGATTTTCACTCACGACTGACGTCTCACGCCTCACGATTCCTTACCTTTGCCACCCCTAAAAAGCGGTCAAATATAGTTTTTAACACCCTAACATTTTGTTTAAAATTTTTGATAAATGATGACGAGTGCCGATATACGTAAACAATTCCTCGATTTTTTTGCTTCAAAAGGGCACCAGATCGTTCCTTCTGCCCCTATTGTGGTAAAAAATGACCCTACCCTGTTGTTTACCAATGCGGGTATGAACCAGTTCAAGGATTATTTTCTCGGCAACAAAAATCCCGAAAGCAAGCGTATAGTTGACACCCAGAAATGTTTACGGGTCAGCGGTAAGCATAATGATCTGGAAGAAGTGGGTGTAGATACTTACCATCATACTATGTTCGAAATGCTGGGAAACTGGAGTTTTGGTGATTATTTTAAAAAAGAAGCCATTGCCTGGAGCTGGGAATTGCTTACAGAAGTTTACAAATTAGATAAGGATCGATTATACGTTACCATTTTTGAAGGCGATGCCAAAGAGGGATTACCAAAAGATGAAGAAGCTTTAAATGAATGGAAAAAAGTAATTGCAGAAGACAGAATATTACTCGGCAACAAAAAAGACAATTTCTGGGAGATGGGCGATACCGGCCCATGCGGACCCTGTACCGAAATTCATGTGGATTGCAGAAGCGATGAAGAAAGAAAAGCGGTTGCCGGAGCCATATTGGTAAACAATGATCACCCACAGGTGATCGAGATCTGGAACAATGTATTCATGCAGTTCAACCGTTTGAAAGATGGAAGCCTGCAACCCTTACCCGCCCAACACGTAGATACTGGAATGGGGTTTGAAAGACTGGTTCGCGTAATTCAGGGCAAGCAGAGTAATTATGATACGGATGTTTTTACGGGAACCATTGCAGCAACAGAAAAGATCACTGGAAAAAAATATGATTACAGCGATAGCAAACAAGCCATAGCATTTCGTGTACTGGCCGATCATATCCGCGCCATTGCATTCACCATTGCAGATGGGCAGTTGCCCGCCAATAATGGTGCAGGTTATGTGATCAGAAGAATTTTGAGAAGGGCTGTGCGGTATTATTATTCTTATCTGGATTATAAGCAACCTTTATTGCATCAATTACTTCCTTTACTGGCTCAACAATTTGAAACGGTATTTCCTGAATTACAAAAACAACTGGAGTTTGTAAGTAAAGTAGTGAAGGAAGAAGAAGATGCATTTTTGAAAACGCTGGATAAGGGATTGAAGCGAATTGATGACATTATTTCAAGCTCTAATAAACAGATAGAAGGTAAAGCTGCTTTTGAATTGTTTGATACATTTGGCTTTCCGGTTGACCTGACAAGATTGATTGCAACAGAAAATAATTTAAGTATTGATGAGCCCGGTTTCGAAGCAGAAATGCAGCAACAAAAAACCCGCAGCCGCGCAGCCGGAACCATTGACACAGAAGACTGGATCGTTCTCATTGAAGACAACATGAATGAATTTGTAGGATACGATTCACTCGAAATAAAAAGCAAGGTTGTTAAATACAGAAAAGTAAAAGCCAAGGGTAAAGAAGCGTATCAATTGGTATTACAGGCAACCCCATTCTACGCCGAAAGTGGCGGCCAGATTGGCGATACGGGTGTTCTTGATTTTGATGGGGAAGTGATTTGTGTGATCGATACCAAAAAAGAGAACAACCTCATCATCCATTTTACAGAAACTTTGCCGGCAAATATTCAATCGGCAGTATTGGCCAAAGTAGATCTGCAGAAACGTAGATCCATCACCGTACATCATAGTGCCACACACTTATTACATGCTGCATTACGTAAAGTATTGGGTACGCATGTTGCACAAAAAGGAAGCCTGGTAAATGACGAACAACTCCGTTTCGATTTCTCTCATTTTGCCAAAGTATCTGAAGAAGAACTGGTACATATAGAAGCCATCGTAAACGAAAAGATCCGCGAGAACATTCCGGTTCATATCAAAGAGATGAGTAAGGATGAAGCCATCGCCTTAGGCGCCATGGCTTTGTTTGGAGAAAAATATGGCGACAGGGTTCGCGTAGTCATCATCGATCCAAATTATTCCATCGAACTCTGTGGCGGTACTCATGTGGGCGCAACCGGTGAACTGGGTTTTTGTAAGATTAAACACGAAGCCGCAGTAGCCGCCGGTGTTCGTCGTATAGAAGCCGTTTGTGGCAAAGCAGCTGAAACATTGATCAATGAACAGTTTGAGCAGGTTCGCATTATCCGCGAAAATTTAAAGAACCCGAAAGAATTATCAAAAGCAGTTGATACTTTACTTAATGATAATAGCGAATTAAGAAAACGCATCGAAGGCCTCGAAGCCAAACAGCTCATCATTACCAAAAATGAATTACTGCAAAAAACAGAAATCATCAATGGCATTTCTTTCCTTGGTGCTGTAGTAGAAGTTAGTAATGCCGACAGTTTGAAAAAACTTTGTTTCGAGTTGAAAAATGATCTTACCAATTACGTGGTGATATTGGCAGCAGCGATTGATGGTAAAGCACAGGTAGCCGTTTTGTTAGATGAAGCAGTAAGTGCCTCTAAAAATCTGGAAGCTCCAAAGATCATCAAAGAACAAATTGCGGGGCTGATTAAAGGCGGCGGCGGCGGACAAAAAACCCTGGCCACAGCCGGCGGGCAGGATGCGAGTAACCTGCCATTGGTGATTGAAAAAGTGAGGGCGTTGATCTCCTGATTTTTTAAAGTGCACGCAAAGGCAGGGGCACAGTTTTGTTTGCTGAAATTTGAAGCCTCTACAATTCTGCCAGTTAGTACAATAGCAGAGAGATGGTTTTCTCAACAACCCAAACTGCGCCCTTGTGCCTTTGCGTGCACCCATTCCCCGCTCATCATTCATTAACCATTTTTAACATTTCCGAATTGTTTCGTATTTCAAAATACTGTTACATTTGATCTACCAACAAATTCGTACAACAAAAACTTAGCCTTATGAATAAGCGATTTTTACCCACTATGCTTCTCGCAGTAAGTGTTTCCACTTTTGCTTTTGCACAAACCAAAGAACCTACCAAAAAAGAAAAACAGGAAAAAGAAGAAAGCATCACCATCCGTAAAAAATCGGATAAAGATGAAAAAATGACCATTATAGTTGACGGTGATAAAGTAACCATCAACGGCAAAGCCATCGAAGACATGAAAGATGGTGATATCGAGATCCTTCGCAACAAAGGAATGAATTCTCTCGGCACCATCATGCCAAAGATCAGAGGAAGACTCGCCCCAATGATGGGTGGCAACAATTTTAAAATGTTGCTGGATGGTAATAATAGTAACCGCGCTTTCCTCGGTGTATCTTCTGAAAAATCTGACAAAGGCGCTAAAATAATTTCTGTAGAAAAAGAAAGTGCCGCAGAAAAAATCGGTTTGAAAAAAGATGATATCATCACAAAAGTTGGCGATACCAAAATTGAAGGAAGCGATGATCTTTACGAAGCCATCGGCAAATTCAAACCCGAAGACAAAGTTACCATCACCTATTTACGCGATGGCAAAACGGCCACCGCTTCTGCTACATTAGGCAAGAGTAAATCACCTGATGTGAGGGTGTTCAATTTCAATAACCGCGATTTTAACCAGAATTTTAACCGCGACTTCAATTTTGAAATGCCTGACATGAAAGATCTGAAAGTAATGCCAAGAATGAATGGCATGGAATTCAACATGACCCGCAAACCCAGACTGGGCCTGCAAATTCAGGATGTGGAAGAAGGAAAGGGTGTAAAAATTTTGGATGTTGATGAGAATACTCCTTCTGCAAAAGCAGGTTTACAAAAGGGTGATGTAATTACGCAGGTAGATGGCAAAAACATTGCTTCTGTTGATGAATTAAAATCAGCCATAAAAGATATTAAGGAGGGCGACAACATTGCTGTATCATTTAACAGAAATGGTGCTGCACAAACAGCCACCATTAAATTTCCGAAGAAATTAAAAATCGCAGAACTATAATTCCCCCTTTATATAAACGTTTCGATTTTTTCTCATGTTTAACTACACCTCGCTATTCTTAGCGAGGTTTTTTTGGGTCGGGGCGCTAAAGCGACCTGAACCATAAAAACCACATTAAAGCGACCTGAACCATAAAAAACATCACCCTAAATAAACTTCCTTACAACAACTCCCCCTTTTCTCTGTTTAGTATCTTTAACAACAACATCACGCCATGAAAAAGATACTCCTTGCTATTTTTCTGCTCCCAACATTTTATATAAATGCCCAGGTATATTCCTCCAAACAACCTTTGGTGCATACATTTTCCATAGTGGCCCGCGATGAAAAAACAGGCGAAATGGCCGTGGGTGTTCAAAGCCATTGGTTTAGTGTAGGCACTTCTGTTCCCTGGGCCGAAGCGGGTGTAGGTGCAGTGGCCACACAATCATTCGTTGATAAATCTTATGGTCCGAAAGCACTGGCTTTATTAAAAAAAGGATTCACTCCGCAACAGGCAATGGACAGTTTAACCAAAGCCGATCCCGGTAAAGATGTTCGCCAGGTAGCCATCATCGATACCAAAGGAAATGTAGCCACCCATACCGGAGTAAAATGTATACAGGTAGCCAAACATATTAAAGGCTATAATTTCAGCGTACAAAGTAATATGATGTTGGGCGATCAGGTTTGTGAATTCATGGCAAACTCATTCAAACAATCAGCCGGAAAACCTTTGGCAGAAAGGGTTTTGCTGGCACTGGAAGCCGCGCAAAAAGCAGGTGGTGATATCCGTGGCATGCAGGCCGCAGCAATTATTGTGGTTCCGGGAAAACCTGTAGAAATATGGAATAACAAAACCGTCGACTTACGCGTAGATGATTCTCCCAAACCATTACAGGAATTGAGAAGATTATACACTGTTCAGATTGCTTACGAACACATGAACAGCGGCGATCTTGCAGTAGAAAAGAATGATATGACACTGGCCATGAATGAATACAATGCCGCCATGAAATTATTTCCCTCAAACCTCGAAATGCAATACTGGACCGCCATCACATTGGCCAATAATAAACAGGTAGGTAAGGCCCTGCCCATGTTGAAATCCATCTTCACCAAAGATAAAAACTGGAAAGAGCTCACCCGCCGACTGCCTCCCGTTGGTTTGTTAACCGTATCAGCAATCGATCTCCAAAAGATCCTTTCACAATAAACAGAATAATCATACCCCAAATCCGCGAAATCCGCGATCATCAATCCGTACAATCATACCTCAAATCCGTGAAATCCCCGATAAAGGTTATTTTTGCCGCAATATGGATCTGCACGATAAATATGAAGCCGTGATAGGCCTCGAAGTACATGCCCAGCTGGCAACCAACAGTAAATTATTTTGTGGCGACAGTATCGCTTTTGGCGCTGCTCCCAATACGCATATCAGCCCTATTACCATGGGCCATCCCGGTACCCTGCCTAAGACCAATAAGAAGGCCGTAGAATATGCCATCCGTATGGGACTGGCCTGTAACTGTGAAATTGAGAAAGAAAATTATTTTGCCCGCAAGAATTATTTCTATCCCGATCTTCCAAAAGGTTACCAGATCTCACAACATACAACACCCATTTGCATAGGTGGACATGTTACTATCAAAACTGCAAATGGAGAACGTAATGTGCAGTTGAACAGGATTCACATGGAAGAAGATGCCGGCAAAAGTATTCATGATCTGGATGATGATTTTACCTGTATCGATCTGAATCGTGCCGGAACACCATTGGTAGAAATTGTAACCGAACCCGATCTTTATTCGGCAGAAGAAGCCTGGCAATATGTTACCGAAGTAAGAAGGCTGGTAAGATGGATCGGCATTTGCGATGGTAATATGGAAGAAGGCAGCCTTCGTTGTGATGCCAACGTTTCTATCCGTTTAAAAGGAGAAACTTCTTTGGGTACCAAAGTGGAAGTAAAAAACCTCAACTCCATCCGCAACGTAAAAAAAGCAATCGAGTATGAAATAGACAGGATGATCAAACTGGTAGAAAGCGGCGGCAAGGTTCGGCAACAAACACGAAGTTTTGATGCATCCAATGATACAACATTCTCCATTCGTGATAAGGAGGAAGCCAATGATTACCGCTATTTTCCTGATCCTGATCTGGCACCTTTTCATCTCACCGATCAATATATTGATGAGGTAAGAGCCGCACTTCCCACATTGCCAAACGAACTCACTAAGAAATATCAATCCGAATATAATCTAAGTGCATACGATGCAGCACAATTGTGCGATGAAAAAGAAACCACAGATTTCTTTGCTTCTGTTTTGCAACATACCGATCATTACAAATCCGTTGCCAACTGGATCCTCGGCCCTGTTCGTCAATACATGAATGAAAAGAATATCGGTTATGATCAGCTCATGCTTCAACCTGTATTATTGGCTAATCTGATAAAATTAGTAGAAGATGGTAAGGTTAACTTTTCTGTAGCGTCTTCTAAAATATTACCGGTTGTAATTGAGAAAAACAGTTCTCCACTTACCGTTGCAGAAGAGATGAATCTTTTACAGGTAAGCGATTCAAATGAATTGGAAGCTTGGGTAGCAGAAGCATTACAAAGTATGCCCGATAAAGTAGCTGAATATAAAAAAGGCAAGAAAGGATTGATCGGTCTCTTTGTTGGCGAAGTAAAAAAACGCAGCAAAGGCAAAGCCGATCCAAAAATAGTAACACAATTATTGGAACAACAATTAAACAACTAATTCCACTCTCAGTCCCCCCTCCTCACGGGAGGGGACCAGGGGGAGGTGTATAAAAACCATCATGAAAAAACTACTTATCATTTTTAGTGCCGTCATCACTCTCATCTCCTGCCAGGAAAAAAAATACGGCGCATTTGTTGTGAGTGGCCGAATTGACCATTCCTCTTCACAAAAGATAACGCTGCAGGAACTTCCTTTTGGAGGAGAAAATCCAATTATACTTGATTCAGGCACCCTCAAATCGAATGGTATGTTCGAATTACGTGCTATGGGTAAAGAAGAAGGCCTTTACCGACTTGTAGTGGAGAACGGGCCGGATGTATTACTGGTTAATGATAGTAAAAGCATTAAAGTAAATCTGGATCTTAACAATTACCGCGCCTACAAAACAGAAGGTTCTCCCGCAACAGAAAGCCTTCACACTTTGTTTGAAGAGTATCGTAATAAAGATTCTATTCTCTATCTAACATTCAAACAAATTGATACACTGCAAAAAAGCAATGCCAGCGACAGCTTACTATCTATTGCACACAACCAGCGAGATGCACAGATCAAACAGATGAATGCGGCAGTTACAGAATTCATTAATCAATCGCCAAGTCCGGCAGCAAGGTATTATGCATTGGGTATGGCATCCAGAACATTGTCTCAGGAAGAATTACTAAAGCTTACCAACGCTTCTGCAGATAAATTTAAAGAACATAGTGGTCTTGCAAAGATCAAAAGTTTACTTATGGTTCAGCAACAACAAAAGCCTGCAGCTGCTCCTCCCGCATATGCTTTATTAAACAAACAGGCACCTGAAATTAATTTGCCTGATGTGAATGGCAAACCCTTTCAGTTAAGCAGTTTAAAAGGAAAATTTGTATTGGTAGATTTCTGGGCCAGCTGGTGCGGACCCTGCAGAAGAGAAAACCCAAATGTGGTAGTTGCTTACAACAAATTCAAAGACAAAAATTTTACCATACTCGGTGTATCACTGGATGAAAATAAAGAAAAATGGCAGAAAGCGATAGCAGATGACAAACTCACCTGGACACATGTAAGTGATCTGAAGCAATGGCAAAGTGCCATGGTTCCCCTTTACCAATTTGATGGAATTCCTTTTAATGTTTTGGTTGATCCGCAAGGCAAGATCATTGCCACCGGATTGAGAGGCGAAGAATTAGATAAAAAATTAGCTGAGGTTTTGAAGTAGGTTTCATATCCCTGTTCAAATTATAAATGCCACAGAAGGCACAGAAAAATCTGTGTATTCTGTGGCATTTATTTTGAAACACATAGAGACATAGGTTAGGAAAAAGTTAACATAGTATTCAATGCTATCTGCCCTTGGTTTTAACCTATGATCCTATGTGTTTCAAAAAAAGGATCGAATAATACATGGTACACTATTGAAGCAGTCATCATAAAAAATCATTCGCTAACAGTATATCACTATCGAAATACATATCTGCGATTACTTGATTAAAGATGAATCAACTCTCACAAACAAAAAGGTCCCGAAATAAATCCGGGACCTTTTGTCTATTGAAAGATGTTCAAAAGATTAGTTCTGTGCAATACGTAAACCCACTTTTGCATAGTTAACACTTGCTCCATAAGTAGCATTATCTGTTAACTGCAATACCAGATCAACAGTACCTGAAGTGGCACCGGGATCAAGGACGGCAACGTTTACAAAACCAAAACTGCTGTTGGCAGGAATGGTACCGGTACCGCTGAATGCAGTATAGTGCTTACCTGCAACGGCTGTTGATTCAGAAGCTGATACCGTATACGTGAATTGTGTATCGGTAGTTTTCTGTGCACCTACCAGGTTTACACGTAACTGGAAAGTTCCTGATGTACGGGTAAGCGTTGGCTGAGAAGTGGGTGTAGCCGCATTAGCAATAGGAATACGCGTTAAAAACGGATAAGTTACCCCAACTGCATTTGCATTCCAGCTGGCAGCATCCCATTCTACTTTTGGCGCATCTGTATATGTAGTGAGTGTGTTCTTTACACATCCTGTTAATGCAAACAGCATTAATAATATGCCCGACGTGAATATTTTTTTCATAATCATATAAGTTTTAGTAGCCAAAATTTTGTTTTAAGTTAGGGTTACCGTCAACATCACCCTGAGGAATAGCAGGTAAGATCCTGATATCGGTAAATGCTACGTTATTGTAATGAGGCCCTTTTACCAGGTCTCTTCCCAAACGCTTAAGATCAAAGAAACGATGTCCTTCAAAAGCGAATTCAATTCTTCTCTGACGAAGAATTTCTTCATACAAGGTAGCCTGAGTTAACGCATTATCAGCAGTTTCTAATGCAGATCCTGTATAACCGGTATACCTGTTTGCTTTAATCGCTTTCATATCAGCCAATGCATTGGCAAGGTTTAATACAGAAGAGCCTGCAGCAGCCTGCGCTTCTGCACGGATCAAATAGGCTTCTGCAATTCTGAATACAATTACGTTATCCAGATTGATAAAGCCATTCTTTCCAATGTATTTGGTACACTCGGTTTTGATAGGACCACGACCTGATGTTCCCGGTTCATACAACAGATTACGAACATCCGTGCTCCTTGTTCCCACTACATGATTCAATGCAAATACAGCAGTTGTATTTCCACCGGTTAAAGTAATACCCAGGTCATTCAACAAAGAGATGGAAGGTACTAAATCACCAAATCCACCTGTTGTTGCCTGATTACCCGGAGTAACCAACGTTGTGAATGAAGTTTGTAATGATGTATTCACACCAATATTCTCTGCATTTGTTGCATAGGCAATTTGGTATAAAGTTTCGCCATGTGTAGCACCACGCCAGCTAGAGACATGAGTAGCAGTAGTGGTTAACTTACTACCTGCTAAATTGATCACAGAATCAGACCATCTTTTAGCATCAGAATAATTCTGCATGTAAAGATTAACTTTTGCAAGTAAACCTTGCGCTGCTGCTTTATTAGCATAGTTAACTCCCAAACCCGGGTAAGCTAAACGTGAATTGGAAGCAGTAAGATCAGTTAAGATTTGTGCATACACAGCAGCCTGGGTTGCTCTTGCTGGTTTAAAAGTAAGTGCATCTCCTGAAGTACCAATACCTGTAATGGTAAGAGGTACACAACCCCTGTCTTGTACAGTAACAATAGCTCCGGGAATATAAGAATACACTCTTGCAAGGTCAAAATAATACAAGGCACGCAGAAAGTACAACTGGCCTAACCATCTGTCACTTTCTGTTGATGTCATGGCAGGTGATAAACCTCCTTTTGCAATCGCATCCAGTGTATTGTTGATCTGGTTAATAGCTGCATATCCATTGGTCCAGATAGCTGTGGTAAAATGCGCACCCAGTGTATTCTGTGCCTCTGGCAATAAACGGCCTGATTTATTGGTAGCAAAACCATTATCAGACAATGCTTCCGGTAAAGCGATCATATCCCTACCGTAGATATTGGTACCTTTTAAACTTGCATAAATAGAAGTGATGGATGCTTCGATCGCATCACGTGAGCCTAACGCACCGTTGGCATCAATGGACTGCCTGGGTGCTGTTTCCAATTGCTTCGAACAACTGGATAGAAATACCAGAAAAGCCACTAATGCGATCCCGGTTCTATTGATATATTTATTATTCATATCTGGTTCGTTTATTTTTTAGTAATTAGAATCCAAGTTGGATACCAACGGTATAATTTTTAGATTGAGGAATGATACCGGTAGCGGTTCCTACGAATTCAATGTCATAACTAAACCAGTCACTCTTGGTCCATAAATTGGTTCCCTGAACATAGAATCGGGCAGTGCTTAATCCGATCTTCTTAACAAGTGATGGGTTCATATCATAGTAAACAGATACATTTTTCAAACGGATATAATCTGCTTTGAAAAAGTTTCTGGTACCACTCTGTGATCCTGAGCTTTTTGCTTCAGTTCCATTTACATTGTAACGTGGGAAGAAAGTGATCTGACCCGGAGTTGTCCAACGTGCTTTATATACATCTTCCAGCACATTGATACGTCCTATATTTTCATCCAGGAAGTTGATCTGTCCATCACTGGCATAACGGCCATATTCATATTGGAAGAACCACTCAAGTGTGAAGTTCTTGAATCCAACACTGTTACGTAAGCCACCCTGGTATTTTGGTGTGTTCTGCGGACCGATAATTTTTCTGTCTCTTGCAACAACCTGATAAGTCAGATTACCCAAAGTATCATACCACATAGAACGTCCTGTTGCAGGGTTAACACCGGCAAACTGCTGGGTAAACAAAACTCCTAAAGGCTGTCCAACCTGAACAGAGTTATCACTAGGCAGGATCTGTAATCCACCATACAATTCTTTCACTTCATTTTTGTTATACGCAAACGTGAAGCTTACATTCCAGTTAAGATCACCTGGTTTTTTGGCTTTAAAGATATCGGTACCTAAGGTTACCTCAATACCTTTATTATTTACTTTACCAATATTGCTGGTAATGCTCGAGAAACCGGTTGAAGTTTGCAGTGGTTGTGTAAGCAAAAGATCTTTGGTGTCTTTAGAATATACTTCCACGGTACCGGTTACACGGTTGTTGAACAAACCGAAATCAAGACCAAAGTTTGTGGTTGTGTTGGTTTCCCATTTCAGGTTAGGGTTAGCTAACTGAGAATAAGCAATACCTGCGGCATTGTTATAAATACCACCACCACCATACAGACCCAATCCATCAAAGTTTCCGATCTGGTCGTTACCGGTGCTACCATAACTGGCTCTTAATTTCATTGAAGAGATCACGTTCGATTTTTTCATGAAAGCTTCCTGGTCAATATTCCATGCACCGGATAATCCCCAGAAAGTACCATAACGGTTATCAGCACCAAAGCGTGAAGAACCATCACGACGTAAAGTAAATGCGATCAGGTATTTACGGTCGTAACCATAGTTCACTTTACCAAATACGCCATTTCTTTTAAAGCCGGTGTAAGATTCACCTTCTGCCGTATAGTTGGCAGCATTGTTAATAGAGGTAAACTGATAAGTTGGGAAAGTTGTAGCAGTTGCATTGATCTGCTCATTGTTTTCCTGTCTGTACTCAAAACCAACCAATCCATCCAGTCTGTGTTTTGTTCCGAATGTTTTGTTGAAGTTTAAAGTCTGGTAAGTATTTACGTTAGTGTTCCAGTTACTTTGAACAGTTACACTTCCTTTATTCGCAAATCCATCTGCAGTTCTTGAATCTCTTACATTCTTTCCCTGAACAATACGATAGTCCATACCCACCAATGTTTTGAAACTCAACCAGTCATTGATTTTATAATCTGCAGTCAGATTACCTACGATCTGGTTAGTACGCTGGTAACCACTATTATAATCATTAACAGCAATTACGTTCTGGTTCAAAGTACCTACCAGGTTGGCAGGTGTTTGGCCAGGCATACCATAATAAGATCCATCCGCATTATAGATTGGGTTAGTTGGGATGATGGCTGATGCAGAGAAAGCAGCACTACCCAGAAATGAACCACTGGTTGCAAAAGGGTTCAACTGGGTGAACGTACTTAAGCTGATACTGCTTCCGATAGTTAAACGATCGGTTGCTTTATTCTGAACATCGAGTTTGATACCTGCTCTTTTAAAGTCTGCTTTTGAAACAATCGCATCTTGCTGAGAATAGTTACCTGAAACACGGAAAGTGGTTTTATCATTACCGCCACTTACGCTCAATTCATAATTTTTTACATTCCCGTTACGGAAAGCAGCATCCTGCCAGTCGTAAGTAGGCAATGCCGCAGCAGCAGCTTTAGCCTGATCAACCGTTGTAATAGCAGTAATAGGAACACGCAGTTCATTCAAAACTGTTTGTAATACTGCAAGATTATCCCATGGTAAATTGTTGGCATTACCATAGGCTTCAGCTCTTAACTGGAAATATTCCTGGGCATTAGACATTTGAAGTTTCTTCAAAGGAGAAACAACACCTGAATAGTAATTGAGGTTAAATTTAGTTTTACCTGATTTACCTTTTTTAGTGGTTACAATTACAACACCGTTAGAGGCATTAGATCCGTAGATGGCAGCACTTGCGGCATCTTTCAGGATATCGATAGATTCGATATCATCCGGATTTAAAAAGGCCAATGGGTTATTTTGTGTAAAACCACCATCAATCCTGGTATTAAACTGAACTCCGTCAATAATGTATAACGGGTCGTTACCTGCCAGCAATGATCCCTGGCCACGGATACGCACGTTTACGGCACCACCGGGGATACCATTGTTTGACTGTACCAATACACCCGCAGCTTTACCTTGTAAGGCTTTATCGATTGACAGGTTTGGCTGGTTTTCGATTTCTTTTGCTTTGATAGAAGAGATAGCGCCTGCTTCATCTCTTTTCTTTCTTACCTGATAACCGGTTACCACAACTTCTTCCAAAGGATCTACCTTTTTCTTAAGGGTAACTGCGTAAGAAGACTGGCTGCCTAAAGTGATCTCATACACTTCAGAGCCGATGTAGGAAACTACCAGTGATTTTACACCTGGAGCTACCTGAATAGAAAAAGATCCATCAGTTTTTGTTAAAACTGCTGATTTAGACCCTTTTGTCATAACCGAAGCTCCTTCCAGAGCCTTGCCGGTTTCGTCCATAACCTTTCCGGTTATGGCCCGGTTTTGAGCCATTGCTTGTGATAATGAAATTACCACGCACAAAACTAATGTGACAAATTTTCTCATAATTTAGTTTTTAGTGATTGCGGGGGTGCAAGTTATTTAAGAAACTATTACCTAACACATAATGACATGATTATGTTGTAATGCGCTGCAATTTTTTACAAATACATGATTATGGCTGTAAATGAAAAGTTATATTAATTGATTATAAGTATATTAGGTATTTATAAATTCATAATTTGATCAATTTTATTCAATATTTCAGGCCATTTTGAATTGAATTGGGGGTGCTTAGCCAATACTTACATATAATTATATTCTATTTTGATACTTTAATTTATTGAAAATCAATATAATGTAATTGAAAAGGGGCTGATTTTCGAATAACGAAAAAAACTGAGTATCTGTAATTACAGGCTGTTTTGCAGCATTTTTCAATTTCCGTAGCTAATTAAACCGCCAATTAAGCAGATTTCTTCTTAGAAGATGTGCTAAGTATCAAAACGGGCAAAAGAATAAGGTTAGTAAGTGTTCCAACCACAAGGGTAAGTGAGGTTAGCCATCC
>CANBSW010000078.1 GCA_947372235.1 Chitinophagaceae bacterium
GATACACCATATCCTTCGCGATAACGATGCGGAATATAAAAATCAGTATCACTATAAATGTTATGAATGAACTGGAAAACACTGGCTACAGAAGTAGTACCATCAACATCATAATCACCAAATACAAGAATCTTTTCCGTTTTCGCGAAAGCGGCCAGAATTCTGTCAACGGCTTTGTCCATGTCTTTCATCAACCATGGATCATGAAAATCTGTTAGTTGAGGTCGGAAATAATCTTTGGCTTTGTCATAATCATCAATGCCCCTCTGAACAAGAATACTGCAAAGGGTTTTATTTATTTTCAGTGCTTCCCGCAGTGCGTCTGTTCGGAGTGCATCTGATTGTAATATGTTCCATCTTTTCTGCATCAGTAATTTCTGTCGGTGGTATATCTTACCAGTTCTTCCAATGCTTCACGCACCTGTGATTGAGGGAATTCGTGCAAAATAGTAAGGGCTTCATCGCGGTAAGAAAACATTTTATCAGTCGCATATTTGATGCCACCTGTTTCAACTACTGAATCGATCACAAATTTTACTTTATCCTTTTTCGTATTCTCATTTTTTACAATGTAAATGATCTTTTTCCGCAGGTCTTTAGAACAGTTATTAAGGGTATAGATCAGCGGAAGTGTAAGTTTCTTTTCTTTGATATCGTTACCGGTAGGTTTTCCGATGTCTTCCGCACCATAATCAAACAGGTCATCTTTGATCTGGAAGGCCATGCCTACTTTTTCACCAAAGACTCTCAATTTTTCTACTTTTTCGGGGTCATTAAAAGTAGTACAGGCACCGGAAGCACAAGCAGATGCCAGTAAGGAAGCGGTTTTTCCTTTAATAATTTCATAGTAGACTTCTTCACTGAAATTCAATTTCCGGGATTTTTCGAACTGCAAAAGCTCACCTTCGCTCATTACCTTCACTGCATCGGCCAAAATTTCCAAAATTTGGTATTCTTTATTATTCAGGGCCAGTAATAATGCCTTCATTAGCAGATAATCACCTACCAAAACGGCAATTTTGTTCTTCCAGAGGGCATTTATTGAAAAAAAACCGCGTCTTTCTGCAGAATCATCCACTACATCGTCATGAACCAAAGAGGCAGTATGCAATAATTCAACCAAAGATGCGGCCCGATAAGAGCTTTCCTTCAATTCTCCACCCAGTTTGGCACTTAAAAGCACAAACATGGGCCGGAGCTGTTTTCCCTTGCGCTTTACAATATACCGCATGATCCTGTCCAGTAGCGATACCCTGCTTTTTACAGCCTCCCTGAAATGCTTTTCAAAAGCATCTAATTCTTCTGATATGACCTGTTTTGCTAAATTCATGTTCTAAATATGTTGCAATATAGTATTGATACATACAATAAATCTATCTAATGCAGCGTTAATTGATATACTACGGTCAATACGTAGTAATTATGCCCGATATATTTGGCTTAAAAATTGTCCAAATCATTCATAATGTATAATTTTGACATGTTTTCTAACTGATAACAAAACTTTTAATAATAAATATCTCTTATGGCAAGCAAAAAGTACGTTTTATTAGCAGCGCTGATTGTTCTGATACAGACAGTCGGTTTAGCTCAAACAGATTGGGGTTGGGATTGGAAAGACACTTCCAAGATTGCAGTTAAAAACCTGCCTCAACACAATGAATTTTTAAATAACCAGTACCCTTATCCTGCTAAGCCCCGCAGTCAGTGGGAATTAGGTTTGGCATTAGGAACAGGATCCGTTTTAGGTGATGCCCCAAGTAGTTTGGGTTTTGGCGTAAATGTTACTGCCAGAAAAGCATTAAGTAATGTTTTCTCATTAAGAGGTGGATATACTGGTATTCTTGCTTCAGGTGACGCACGACCAGCAATTGGTGCTCGTGGTTTCAACAGCAGAACCCATATGCTTGGATTGGATGTAATTGCTTCATTGAACTCTATTAGCCATTACAGAGGAAATCCTAAAGCTGATATTTATGTATTAGCGGGATACAATCTTATTGGAACTCAGGTTGATTTCAAAAATCCACAATCTGGTAACGTATTGTATGTACCTGGTAGTCCTGCATACCCTTTCAGCAACTCTGCTTTGATAGGTACGTCTGGTAACTGGGCTATTATGCATGGTGTAAATTTTGGTGGTGGTATGTCTTTCAAAGTAAATAAGAAAGTAAATATTGGTTTTGAGCAAAGATTTACATTTATTGCCAGAGGAGGATATAACTATTTAGATGGTTATTATTCTGCAGGTAATAGAAGTGATAAATATAGTTTAACAACTGCCAGAGTTAATATCAACATTGGTAACCCTGCAAAACGTGTTGAACCATTATATTGGATCAATCCAAACAACTTTGTTTACAGCGAGTTGAACTCTCCTAAGCACATGAAAATGCCTAAAGTGGTATTGCCGGATGCTGATGGTGATGGTGTAACTGACCAGTTTGACCTTGAGCCAAACACTCCAAAAGGTGCTCCTGTTGATAGCCATGGTGTAGCGAAAGATACCGATGGTGATGGTGTTCCTGATTACAAAGACAAGGAAGTATTGACTCCTAAGAGCTGTTTCCCTGTTAACAATGATGGTATCGGAACCTGTCCTGAACCAGCATGTTGCAAAGAGATGAAAGATATGATCGCTAATTACAAGCCGGTTGATAAAGCTGTTCCTACTTGTAATGTTGGAAACTTACCTAGCGTTCAGTTCAAAGGAAATGCAAAATTAACTAAGGATGCTATGACAGCTTTGGCTTCAGCAGCTGCTAAAGTAAATGCAAACCCTACTTGTAAAGTAAAAGTTATCGGATACGGTGCTGCCAGCAAAGCTGCACAACAACTAAGTTGGGAAAGAGTAAATGCAGTGATCAAATACCTGGTTGAAAAACAAGGTATTTCTGAAAGCCGCCTGGTATTTGTATACGCCCAGGATGGCGATGCCAACACAGTTGATCTTCAGGGAACCACTGAAGAAGGTGGAAACACTGTACCTGCTCCACATCCAAACCTGAGAAGTAAAAACTAATTTCTGATTACTCAGATTTAGATATGATTTTAAAGAGCCCTGCTGTTTCAGCGGGGCTCTTTGCTTTTGTATAAAATACAGAATGCCTATTTGCCCCTGGTTTTACCTATGAGACTCTATGTGTTTTAAAACGAAAGTGATGCAAGAAGATCTTTCTATTAATCGGTGCTTTTAAAACCGTCTTAATAACAGATTATTACTGATTATGGATTCAGGAGATTAAAATGCAATTCTCCAAAATTCTGGAGCGACGACATTTTGAGATCTGCAGCACCCCATTTTTCTTCTTTTGCCTGAGAGGCATGTGGAACAATTACGCATTTCATACGAGCCGCTTTTGCTGCAATCAGTCCGTTAAAAGAATCTTCAAAACAGATACATTGTACAGGATTGCTTTTCAGTATTTCAGCGCAGTTCAGGTACACTTGCGGATGGGGTTTGCCATATTTAAGATCTTCTGCAGAAGAGGTAGCGTTAAGGTATTTTCTAATAGCTGTCATTTCTACCACCAAATCTATCAAAGCCGGTGGAGATGAGGTTGCAAGGCCGATTTTAAATGATTTCTTTGCAAAAAAATCGAAGATATAAGGAACACCGGGCATGATCTTTCCTTTGAATTCGATTTTATTCAATACTTTTTGAACGATATTTTTTTCTGCCCTCGCATATTCTTCCGGCCCGATATTATAATAAGAGAACCACCATTGTACAAACTCTTTGGTTCGTAATCCGGTAGTTGTTTTGTATTGCTCTTCGGAAAGATTAAATCCATATTGAAGAAATACTTCAGTGGCAGCTTCATTCCATAGTGGCTCACTGTCAACCAACAATCCATCAATATCAAATATTACGGTGTTCAATTCCATACATTAAATTAAGAAACGCAAATGTATCGGTGGATATTGATAGAAAGCCCGGGTTATTTCATTTATTTTTAAATATCAGGTAACAATTTGCTGACATTCCTTATTTTGCAAGGCTTACTAAAAAGAACCATATGAAAATACTTGAACGATTGAAGTATATTAAAGTCATTCGTTCAGTTGTGTATGGTACGGTTGGTATGATTACATATCCCGGACTGGTTATGTTTAATAAGATCAGGATCGAGGGAACAGAACATCTTCGCAAATTACCCCGGCACAATGTTTTATTTGTAAGTAATCACCAAACCTATTTTGCAGATGTGATTGCATTCATTCATATTTTTTGTGCGGTTAAATGGCGAAAACAAAACAGATTGGGGTTACCCTATTATTTATTGAATCCATTTACCAATGTTTATTTTGTTGCAGCTGAGGAAACGATGAATGGATCATGGATCAGCCGCTTCTTTAAAATGGCTGGTGCATTAACTGTTAAACGAACCTGGCGCCAGGAAGGAAAGGATATTCAACGTGAACGTGATGAATCTGATACACAAAAAATTGATAAGGCACTTTGTAAAAGTTGGGTAATTACCTTTCCGCAGGGAACTACCAAACCTTTTGCTCCGGGAAGAAAAGGCACTGCCCATATCATTAAGAATAACCAGCCTATTGTAGTACCTGTTGTGATCAATGGATTCTGGCGTGCATTTAACAAAACAGGATTAACATTTAAGAAAAGAGGTTCACAATTATCCATTCGCTTTAAAGAACCCATGGTAATTGATTACACAAGACCTGTGGATGAAATACTGGAAGATGTAATGGAAGCCATCGAACAGAGCAGGAATTATATGATGCGAAGTAAGCATCATCTTAAAGGGCTATTGCACAAATAAAAATCAATCTCACTGTAAGTACTTATTCTTTGATGAACAATGCTTTTAACTCATTGGCATCATCGGGTTTCATTTTTCCTGCAAGGATGAGGCGGATCTGTCGTCTTCTTAAAGCACCTTCATATAAAACCTTTTCTTCTTCTGTTTCGGGAATCAATTGAGGAACAATTCGTGGTTTTCCATTTGGGTCCAGGGCAACAAACGTGAAGAAAGCTTCATTGCTTTCATATTTATATTGGTGTAATAAATCTTCTCCCCAAACGCGGATATTGATTTCCATGGAAGTATTAAAAGCCCGACAAACCTTTGCTTCAATATGCACCACATTTCCCAGTTTGATCGGGTTTTTAAAACTCAGGTTATCAACGGATGCGGTCATGCTTGGTGTATTACAATGACGGCCTGCTGCAATACCGGCGGCAATATCCATCCAGTACATCAAACGGCCTCCCATCAGGTTGCCGAATGTATTGGTATCATTGGGCAGAACCAGTTCGTTCATAGAAGTATAACTTTCGCTGGCTTTCTTCGCATCCATATTTTTCATTTGAGGGTAAAGATACAGTGGCAGCTTATATAATAACCTGTTCCAGTTTTTTAAGGTAATCATTGTCAACATCCGCACCAATACCCGGAGCATCGGATAATTGCAAATGCATACCGGAATAGGAAACACCACCAGTAACAGGATCAGCCAGATGCCCTAATAAACAGGTATCAAGATCGTAAAAACGAATATTGTTTTTGGCCATTGCAAAATGAACTTTTGCAGTAAGTGCCACGCGACTCTCAAGCATCCCGCCCATCATACAGGCAATATTATTTTTTTCTGCTACATCGTTGATCAGCAGTGCTTCATGGATGCCTCCGCTTTTAGCGAATTTGATATTGATGAATGCGCATGCATTGTTGCGGATAATCCTTTCCGCGTCATGGTGAGTAAATACGCTTTCATCTGCCATGACAGGTATAGGGGATATTTTGCAAAGAGCCGGTAGCAATTCATCGTTCCATTTACGCATGGGTTGTTCGCAAAATTCGATTCCGTATTCGCCTAATGCGGTTAATGCAATCACAGAATCGTCATAACTCCATCCCTGGTTGGCGTCTATTCGTATTTTAATAGTATTGCCAATGGCTGAACGGATCTGTTTAATCCTTTCAATATCATCAACTACTTTTTTCCCAAGTTTTACTTTGATAATGTTAACCCCTTTTTCTTTGAATGCAATAGCAGTTGCTGCCATGTTTTCAGGTGTATCAATACCAATGGTCAAATCACTTTCAATGTCTTTTTTTTCGCCCCCTAAATATTTGTACAAAGGTTGATTGGCAGCTTTGGCAGCAATATCATATAAAGCAAGATCGAAGGCACTTTTAGCAGTATAATTACCTGCGGTGAAAAGATCGAGTTCCTGCAATCTGGTTTCTATATCGGCGGCTGATTTATTTTTCCAGAGAGCGGCAAAATCTTTGGCCATCTCGTAACAGGTAGCCTGGGTTTCTCCCGCTATCATGGGGAAAGCTGAACATTCGCCTACACCAATAATTCCTTCTGAAGTATGGATCCGGATAAACATATTTTGTGCATAAGACATTGTTCCGGTAGCAATGGTAAAAGGCACCATAGGAATGGTGTATTTGTAGATCTCAGTATGTGTGATGGTCATGTGCAAATTTCCGTATTTATTACAAATACTTTAGAGATTTATTAAAAACTCAGGCAAGTGTTATTATTTTAAATCAGTTTGATTTCTCTCTGGATATAGTAAGGGTGAGGCATCTTTTTTTCAGATTTATTAGCCAATTACTCCACAGAGATGGTTTTACAGCTGTTTGATGATCAGACTTACTATATTTTTTTGAAAAAAATGGCAGAATATGACAAAAGCTTTTTTTACTTATCAATACTGTACCGATATTCGTGTCACGAACATCCGTTAGCATGAATATTTCCTTTGACAATACTGAAAATGCCTTTGCTTATAAGTCTGATAAAGAGCTGAAAGGCGCACGTTTTCTGTTCAAAACCATGGAATACCCCTGGTTTGTTCAGGTTGGTACACGTTTAACCCCTTTTATTATGAAGACGGGCTTACCGGTTCATGGGATTATTCGTAAAACCATTTTCAAACAATTTGTAGGAGGGGAAACTTTGGAAGAAACGGCTGAAGTAGGAGCTATCCTTGGCAAATATGGGGTACAGGTAATTCTGGATTATGGAGTGGAGGGAAAGGAAGGAGAAGAGAACTACGAAAATGCAACCGATGTATTTATCCAGGTGATCAATTATGCGGCAACGCAAAGTAATATTCCCTTTATTAGCATCAAAGTTACGGGGCTGGCGCGTTTCGGGTTATTACAAACCCTGAATGAAGCGCCACGTTTACGAAGCGGCATACATGACCATGAAGCAGAGATTGCCGAGTGGGACAGGGTTCGCGAAAGAATGTACACGATCTGTGAAGTTGCCGCAGAAAAGAATATCGGAGTATTGATCGATGCAGAGGAAAGCTGGATCCAGGATCCGGTTGACAGGCTTACGATTGAAATGATGGAGATCTTTAACAAAGAAAAAGTGATCGTGTATAATACGATACAGTTGTATCGTCATGACAGGTTGCATTTCCTCAAGCTTTCACATAAGATTGCGCAGCAGCAAGGGTTTAAATTGGGGATCAAACTGGTTCGCGGAGCTTATATGGAGAAAGAAAGGGAGAGGGCCTATGATAAGGGATATGAAAGCCCTATTCAGGCTGATAAAGTATCTACCGATAAGGATTATAATGATTCGGTACAGTATTGCATAGAGAACCTGAATGATATATCTGTGATCGTGGCTTCGCATAATGAAGAGAGTAATCTTTTTGCAGCTGGTTTGATGGAAGAAAAAGGAATCCCGCATAATCATCCACATATACATTTTTCGCAGTTGTTTGGAATGAGCGACAGTATCACTTTCAATCTTGCCAAAGAAGGCTTTAATGTAAGTAAATATTTGCCTTTTGGTCCCATCCGAGATGTGGTGCCATATCTGATGCGAAGGGCACAGGAAAACACCAGCGTTAGCGGCCAAACCGGAAGGGAATTATCCCTGATCAAGAAAGAGCTGGAACGCAGAAAAGGATAACAATTCACAGATTCTCCCCAATGTGATTATCATTCTTTCTCTCATCACTTTTTCAAGTGTATTTTGCAGTCTATGCAGCAATACCACGATCTACTCAGGCATATAATCGCAAACGGTGCACAAAAAACCGATCGAACAGGAACAGGAACCATCAGTTGTTTTGGTTACCAGATGCGTTTTGACCTGGAGAAAGGTTTCCCGATGGTTACCACCAAAAAACTTCACCTGAAAAGTATTGTGTACGAACTGCTATGGTTTTTGCAGGGCGATACCAATGTAAAATACCTGAACGACCATAAAGTAAGTATCTGGAATGAATGGGCCGATGAAAATGGAGACCTTGGTCCGGTGTATGGCAAACAATGGCGCAGTTGGGAAGGTGCCGATGGAACTGTGATAGACCAGATCAGTGATCTGATCAAACAAATAAAAAATACACCTGATAGCAGAAGGATGATCGTGAGTGCATGGAATGTGGCCGAATTGCCCAAGATGGCATTGATGCCCTGCCATTCTTTGTTTCAATTTTATGTGGCGGATGGAAAACTGAGTTGCCAGTTATATCAAAGAAGTGCGGATGTGTTTTTGGGTGTTCCATTCAATATTGCATCCTATGCTTTATTAACTATGATGATCGCGCAGGTTTGCGATCTGGAATGTGGCGATTTTGTGCACAGTTTTGGAGATGTACATTTATACAATAATCACATAGAACAGGCGAATCTGCAATTGAGCCGCGAGTTGTATTCACTGCCACAAATGAAGATCAATCCTGATGTAAAAGATATTTTCAGTTTTCAGTTTGAAGATTTTTCACTCGAAAATTACCAGTGCCATCCCGGGATAAAAGCACCGGTTGCGGTATAGGGTAAGGTTAATTAAGAATTAGAAATTAGTAATTAATAATTTTTAGAGAGAAGAGTGAGTTACTATTTTTATAAGCAACTCACGACTGACGACTCACGATATCACTTATAACTTAACAGAATGATTCTTTCCCTTGTTGTTGCGGCATCTACCAATAATGCCATTGGACTTAACAACCAATTGCTTTGGCGTTTGCCGAATGATATGAAATTTTTCAAGAACACTACCTGGGCCATGCCGGTGATCATGGGAAGAAAAACATTTGAATCAATGGGTAGCAAACCATTACAGGGGAGGCTGAATATTATTATTACCAGACAATTGGGATGGAAAGCGGAAGGAACTACTGTTGTGCATTCTTTGGGTGAAGCCGCAAAAGCCGCTTCGGAACTGGATTATAAAGAAGCTTTTGTAATAGGCGGTGGGGAAATTTATAATGTTGCAATGTTTGTAGCAGAAAAAATTTATATAACGAGAGTTGATGCTGTAATGGACGGAGATACTTTTTTTCCTGAGATCGATACAGAAGAATGGATCATGATTTCTGAAACTTCTTTTTTACCTGATGAAAAACACTTGTATGCTTATCATTTTCAGGTTTGGGAAAAAGTAAAGCATAAAGACATATGGAGTTTATTCAGATAGCCTATTGTGTTACTGTTCCCTTTTTTTTGGCTCTCTCATGGGGAACCCGTAAAAATCATTTTTATATGAATCTGCTGGCAGTTTCCAATATACTATTGATAGGATATTCTGTTTTTGTGATCAGGCAATTGGTTGGGTTGTATCAGTTAAGTAAGCAGTTGCAAATAGAACACAAACCTGCTGATGAATTGCTTGATTTGAGTTCGATCCGTTTATTACTCGTGATCGTTTTGCCTTTTTTATCTTTACTGCCACGGATCAATAAAAGTCATTTGTTCAGTCTTGGTATAACAGGATTGCTTTACTGGAATAACCCTGTGTTTTCATGGAACACTTTTGATCTTTTCACCAAGATACCCTTGTATGGCAGCCTTTTGTGTTCTGCTTATGCGTTACTTTGGCTGTTAAAAAAATTACCTTACCAATCTACTGCTGTATAATGTATTCACCTTTTCAATTAGGAATCCGTTACCTGAAATATTATTTCAAGGCATCTAATGGTAAGGGGCATGGAATGCATTCGCCATTTGTGTTTTCCTTTATCACAAAAGTATTGAATGATAATCGTCATTTTTATGCCTATGAGTCTGTTGAAATAATTCGCCAATTGTTACTGAACGACCAGCAGTTATTAGAGATCGAAGATTTTGGTGCGGGATCAAGAGTTAGAAAAAACAATACAAGGAAAGTTTGTGAGATAGCAAACTCCTCACTGAAACCAAAAAAGTTTGGCCAGTTGTTATTCCGTATTGTTGATCAGTATGCACCGAAGAATATTTTGGAATTGGGTACATCGCTTGGTGTTACAACTGCCTATCTCGCTTCTGCCAGAGAAGATTCGAAAGTGGTTACTATGGAAGGGGCATCAACGATAGCAGCGGTTGCCAAAAATAATTTCAGGAAACTACAGCTTACCAATATTGAATTGGTAGAAGGAAATTTTGATGAAACATTACCCACTACTATTCAAAAAATGAAAATCATTGATTTGGCTTTTGTGGATGGTAATCACCGATATGAACCTACTATGCGTTATTTCAGAGAATTGCTTCCCGTAATGCATGAACACTCAATACTGATCTTTGATGATATTCATTGGAGTGAAGAGATGGAATGCGCATGGGAGGAGATAAAACAGGATTCATCGGTAACATTAACCATTGATCTTTTCTTTATAGGATTGGTCTTCTTTCGCAAGGAACAAAAGGCCAAACAGGATTTTGTGGTTAGGTTTTAAAATCATAACACCCAAACTGCGCCCTTGCCTTTGCGTGCAAAATATTCTCGCAAGGGCGCAGTTATTAATCTTTTACTGTAATAATCACTTCATCTGTGTATTGTATATTTGAATTATGGCTCTCCCTCAGGCACTCATTCATTCACTGGAAAATGTAACAGGCTTTAACCGCAAAGCTTTTGAAGAAGTGCATGCATCCGGTGAACAGGTTACTTCGGTGAGGATGAATTTGATGAAGTCGTCAAGAGTGAATGGTGAATGGTCAATGGATGGTATAGTGCCCTGGTGTTCTCAGGCCCGGTATCTTTCTCAACGCCCTTCTTTTACACTCGATCCCTTGTTTCATGCAGGCGCTTATTATGTGCAGGAGGCAAGCAGTATGTTTTTGTGGTATGCTTTAAAAGAAATTATCGGATCAGGCACCAACAAAAAAGTATTGGATCTCTGTGCAGCACCCGGTGGTAAGAGTACATTGTTATCTTCTTATTTTACCGATGGATTGGTGGTTGCCAATGAAGTGATCAAATCTCGTGCTTCAGTATTGGTAGAAAATATAACCAAATGGGGTAGTGATAATGTGATTGTTACCAATAATGACCCTTCACATTTTCAATCGTTGCCGGGATTTTTTGATGTGATGGTAGTAGATGCCCCCTGCAGTGGCAGTGGTTTATTCAGAAAAGATCCGGATGCTGTTAACGAGTGGAGTGAAGACAATGTGCAACTCTGTAGTCAGCGCCAGCAAAGGATACTGGCTGATATATTACCTGCATTGAATGAAGATGGGATACTCATTTATTCTACCTGTTCTTATTCGATGGAAGAAGATGAAATGATTATGGACTGGCTTGTGCAGGAAATGCAAATGATAAGCCTGCCTATTACCATTCCGGAAGACTGGGGTATTGTAGAAACCCATTCTCCCCATACAAATGCCAAAGGGTATCGGTTTTATCCGGATCGTATCAAAGGAGAAGGATTTTTTATTGCTGTTTTTCAAAAAAAAGAAACTGTAAATTTTGTAAGATTAAAAGAACTTTCATTAACCTTTCCATTCAAACAGGAAGAACAACAAATCCGTTCTTTCATACCCATTCCGGATGAGTATGTATTGTTCAAACAGGGAGAAACGATTCGTACTATCAAAAAAGAATGGTTAACTGATCTTCGGTTACTCGCTAAATGTTTATATATAAAAAAAGCCGGCGTTGAGATTGGCACTATTAAAGGAAAAGATGTGATCCCTTCTCATGAACTGGCTGTAAGCTTTTTCGCACAAGGAGTATTTACTGTGCTGGAACTCAGCAAGGAACAATCCCTTCAATATTTGCGTAGAAAAGACCTCCTATTGAACGATGCCCCCAAAGGCTGGAATTTGGTAGGGTATGGTGGATTGCCCCTGGGTTGGGTGAAAGTTTTACCCAATCGTGTCAATAATTATTATCCTGCCGAATGGAGAATATTAAAAGAGTAAATTTGCCCAATGTTAATTTCTGAGAACATGAAAAAATGTAACTGGCTGATAGCCTGTCTGTTTGTATTATCTGTAAATGCACAGGAAAAATTAGTGATCGTGGGTAAGGCTCCGGATATGCATGTAGTGCATATGGCCAATGGCTCTGAGTCATTACAAAATATCAGTAACCTGTTTGGACAATCCGTTTCCAAATTATCGAAATATAACCGTATCAATATTAATGCTTCTGTTACATTACCCAAGGGCACCGCTGTTAAAATACCTCTCACAAAAGATAATCTCTTACAACAACCCGGTGAAGGCAGCGGTCCTGTATATCACATAATTAAAAAAGGAGATAATCTATACAGACTAAGTCAGATATACAATAAAGTGCCTATTACTTCTATGAAAGAATGGAACAATATGAAGAAGGATATTGTAAAGAACGGTCAGTATGTGATCGTTGGGTATATGGTAAATGCAAGTATTGGAACTGCCGTTGCTACAAAAAAACAAGACCCTAAAACAGAAACACCGGCTCCTGCTGTTACCGTTCCAGAGAAAAAAACACCTGTTAAAAGAGAACCGGTTACTGCAAAACCTGTAACCATTGATCCTCCTGCCGTTGTTGATGGAGGATTGGTAGTTAAAGAGACAAAACCAGCAGAAGAAAAGAAAGCAGTTGTAACTGTACCTGCTAAAAAAGAAATCTCTTCTTCTGACTATACTCCCAAAGAAGGTGATGAAGGTTTTTTTGCCGGTAATTATACAGAGCATCCAAAAGAGCAGAGCCAGCAGTTTCATTCGGGTGATGCAGCTACCTTTAAATCGATCAGTGGTTGGACAGACAGGAAATATTATGTGTTGATGAATGATGTAGCACCCAAAACGATCGTGCGTATTACCGGCACTACCAATAAAAGTATTTGCGCCATGGTATTGGGGCCATTGCAGGAAACCAAAGGTGCTTCAGGGTTGTTATTACGCGTAAGTAATTCTGCTGCTTCTGCATTAGGTATTACGGATGCCAAGTTTACGGTTACTGTTACTTATTTTGAATAATCTGTTTTATGAAAAGAATCATTGTTGCTATATCATTGTTCGGTTTTTTTAGTTGTAATCAGATGAATGCGCAGGATGGATTGTCTGCTGCTGAGTTTGAAAAACGCATCAATACACAACAGCCGCAATTACTGGATGTAAGAACAGCCGGTGAATACCAGGCGGGGCACCTTGCCAAATCATTGCAGGCAGATTGGTTAAATCAGGCGCAGTTTGCAGACCGTATCAAATACTTAGACAAATCAAAGCCCGTTTTAGTGTATTGTGCATCAGGTATGCGAAGTGCTGCTGCCGCAAAATACTTACTGGCAAACGGTTTTACAGATGTTCAAAACCTGAAAGGAGGCACCACTGCCTGGAAACTGGAGGGCAGGCCTATAGAAGCCGTTCAAACGAATACACAATTAAGTTTAGCAAAATATAATACTCTTTCAAAATCAGCAGATATTGTGTTGGTAGATTTTGGTGCGGAATGGTGCCCACCCTGCAAACAAATGGAACCTGTGTTAAAAAAACTACAGGATGAATTGGGTAATCAATTCTCTTTGGTGAAAGTAGATGGAGGTATTGATATTGATGTGATGAAAGCTATGAAAGTAGATGCCATCCCGGTATTTATCGTTTACAAAAACGGGAAGGAAGTGTGGCGTAAACAAGGTGTTGTAGAGAAGGTAGAATTAGGAAAACAACTCGCTAAGTAATTAAAAAGTCAAAATTAAAAATCGTTTTTTGATTTTTTAATTTTGACTTTTTAATTTTGATTTATTCCACTATGATAACCTCTCAGAAAATCTTCTGTCAACATTCTTTTTTTCCCTTCCAATTGCAAATCAAGGATCTCGATATATCCATTTGCACAAGCAAATTTTAAAAATGTTTTCCCATCGCTGAAAACCTTACCGGGTGTATGATTGTGTGTACTCAATTCTTTTTTACTACGATATACTTTCAGGATCTTTCCTTCTAAACTTGTTAATGCACCGGGAAAGGGAGACAGTCCGCGAATGAAATTATGAACCGTATCAACAGAATGATCCCAATTGATCTGGCAGGTTTCTGTAAAAATTTTAGGAGCATGTTTCAACTCCACTGACGACTGACGACTCACAACTGAAGATTGATCTATCTTCTCCAAATTCCCCGCAGCCAATCCTTTCACGGTTTCAACAAGTAATGTTGCACCAATTTCTTTCATGCGATCGTGAACTTCTCCGGTAGTTTCATTTTCTCCAATCGGAAAACTTTTTTGAAGAAGAATATCACCGGTATCAATTTCATGTTTCAGTTTAAAAGTGGTAACCCCGGTTTCTTTTTCACCATTAATTACTGCCCAATGAATGGGAGCAGCACCGCGGTATTGTGGCAGTAAAGAGCCATGCAGGTTTACGGTGCCCAGTGGTGGCATATTCCATACAATTTCAGGAAGCATCCGAAAAGCTACTACAATTTGTAAGTCGGCTTTTAATGCACGCAGTTCTTCAATGAATTGAGGGTTCTTTAATTTTTCAGGTTGCAGTATGTGTAATCCGTGTTCAACTGCATATTTTTTTACGGCACTTTCGGTTAATTTCATTCCTCTTCCTGCCGGTTTATCCGGAGCGGTGATCACACCCACAATGTTACAGTCTGCTTTTACCAATGCATCCAGCGATGCCACAGCAAAATCAGGGGTGCCCATAAAAATAATTCTTATATCTGAAGTTGACATTGGGCAAAGATAGGAGTGGGGTTTGGTTGTTTATTGGTTTATTGGTAAAAAATGTACGTCACACAAATAAACCAGTAAACAAAAACTATTCAAAATCAGGATACAATAAATACTTCTTACGAATCTTCTTAAATACTGCCAGTTTGGGTTGCCAGCTTTGGCGGATCTCGGTTTCTGATTTTCCAGCTTTAATCTGTTCCATCAATTCACTATTGCCTGCAAGCCTGTTAAATGAGCGGGTAAAGAATTTTTCTTTGTCAGGAAATAAATGATAGGCATCAATCAGGTATTTGATCTGTACTTTATTGTCAACCTGTTTTACTATTTCTTCATTGCTGCCATACAAATTCCAGCCATAGCAGGGTTTGTCTTTTAGTTTTGGTTCTTTTGCGCCATCGCGGCTGGTTGGTGTGAATGGATAAAGTGTTTTGGGTAGTGAAGGATGGCCAAAGATCACAAAGGGATGGTCTGTTCCACGGCCTTCATTCAATGCGGTTCCCTCAAATAAGCAGTTGCTGCCATACCAATATACAGAAGCCATATCAGGGATATTGGGTGATGGTTTAATGGGTAGAATGTATTTGCTTTTGTGTGTGTAGTTCGCACATTTAATTACCTGAAAGTGAAAAGCGGTATCGGCAGAATTTTCTGCACGTATATAATAATCATATTTTTTATTTGCTTTTTCTGTGAGCCATCTTTCGCCGGCAATCATGAATGCATATTCAGCCATCGTCATACCATACACCGTAGGAATTGGTTGCATACCTACAAAACTCTTAAATGCGGTATCCAATACGGGGCCATCAACATAAAATCCATTTGGATTGGGGCGATCCAGTATCATCAATGGCTTACCGTTTTCAAATGCGGCTTCCATAAATTCCTGTAGTGAGGAAATGAATGTATAAAAACGGGTGCCTACATCCTGGATATCAAATAATAAAACATCTACATCTGCAAGGTCTTCCGGACTGGGTTTGGTTTTTTTACCATACAGTGAAATAACCGGAATGCCTGTTGTTGGATCAATATAATTTTCAATTTTTGAACCTGCATCTGCAGTACCCCGAAACCCATGTTCTGGGCCAAAAGCTTTGGTGATATTTACGCCCAGTGATAATAATGTATCCACGATGTGTTTATTGCCAATGGTGGCCGTATGATTGGCAAATATGCCCACACGTTTGCCTTTCAGCAATGGTACATACACCTGTGTGCGATAGGCTGCAGGAAGTATTTCAGATGTTGAAATTTTCGGATCGATCGATTGAGAAATTGCTTTTTGGGTTGAAAATGATTGTATTAAAAGCGTTATTATTAATACAAGGCATAATTTCTTCATATAATAGGGCTTTTCAGGGGAAAGTTAGTTAAAAATACTTGCGGGTTCTTGATTTTGGATTGTACTTTTGGCGGCGGAAATCGGTTTCTTTTTTGTTGATTTGTATACTTCAGCTGAAGGGTGCGACGCAACAGGTGTTGAGAAAAGATATAAAGCTGGTGCCCACATTCTTTCAATTCAAAATGTAAACATGCAACAAGTAAAAAAAGGTGATACTGTAAAAGTACATTATCACGGTAAATTAACTGATGGAACTGTTTTTGATTCTTCTATTGAAGCAGCAAGAGAACCATTGGAATTTGAAGTAGGCGGTGGTATGGTAATACCTGGTTTTGATTCCGGTGTTACAGGAATGGTTATTGGTGAAAAGAAAACCATTTTGATTCCTTGCGATGAAGCATACGGTCCAAAACAGGAAGATATGATCATGGAATTTCCAAAAGATCGTTTCCCTGATGATATGAACGCTGAAGTAGGTATGCAATTAAATATGAGCAATGGTCAGGGACAAAATTTCCCGGTAGTAATTGTTGAAGTAAGAGACGAAGTAGTGATCCTCGATGCCAACCATCCACTGGCCGGCGAAGATCTTACCTTTGATCTTGAACTGGTAGAGATCAGTGGCAGCAAGCCTTTGATCATAATGCCCTAATTTTAATTAATAATTAGAAATTAATAATTAATAATTAATAATTATAAGAAAGTCCGATACTGGTTGTATCGGACTTTTCTTTTGTGATCCCAATTCTTAATTTCTAATTCTTAATTTTTAATCATTTCCTCTTCATCCACCATCCCAACCAAATTCCACACAACCCCCAACTTGCAAGCGCATCTGTGAGGTGGGCGCGTACATCGAATATTTTGTACCAGATATAATTGTTGTAAGGTTCGTTGATAAATACGATAAGACCTGTGAAAATACAGGCGAGAAAAACATTTACAAAACTGAGTTTGCTCCATTTGCCCAGCATCCAGCAGAGAAGCCATACCATAAACATAGTAGCTACCAGACCTCGGAACATATTCATATACATATCATTCATAGTGATATGAAATGATTTATGGTATTCAATAAATGCCCAGGGTTTGTTCATGTTTTGCTCTCCGGCTTTATTGGCTTCATCAAATGAAGTGCCTTTAGGAACCGTTGGCATTAAGTAGCCGCCATCTGCATTTAATTGTGAATTCAGGAAATTCATGATCGTATCCTGCTTGGGTGTGTAATCCTGCGCGGGTCTGTGCAGGTCAAGCATGGTCCAGGAAAGTGTTTGCCAGATAAAAATCAGCAAGCCGCCAACAATTGCACCAATAATTGATTTCTTCATATGGGAGGGTTTGGTTTAGTGAACAAAATAAGGAATGCTTTTGAGATTTGCAATAGCGGGAGTTTTAGGGCGTCAGTCGTGAAACGTGAGCCGTGAGTGTGTGTTGATGAATATTTTCGTTTCTGGAAATAAGAATATACACTACTCTCAATACTCACGACTGACGAATCACGACTGACGATTTCTTCCCTTATCTTGCTAAAAATTTCAAAGATGGACGCCGGTTATTCTTATACAGTGGTAGAAAGGTTTATGCGTTATGTACGGTTAGACACTCAGAGTGATCCGCAGAGCGGCACACATCCCAGTTCGGAGAAACAGAAAAAATTATCGGCATTACTGGCATCAGAATTATTGGCCATGGGTGTTGAAGATGCACATACAGATGAGTTTGGTTATGTGTATGCAACCATTCCTTCCAATACATATAAATCGGTTCCCGTGATTTGCTTTTGCAGTCATGTAGATACGGCACCTGATTGCAGTGGTACCCATGTAAAACCCATACTGCATAACAATTACGATGGGAAGGAAATTGTATTGCCGGATGATGTTTCACAAGTGATAAGTACAGAAGAGTATCCCTATCTCACAAAACATATTGGCAACCGTATTATTACTGCAAGTGGATTAACCTTGTTAGGTGCAGATGATAAAGCGGGTGTGGCAGAGATTATGGATATGGCTAATTATCTGGTCTCACATCCTGAGATCAAACACGGAACTATTAAAATATTATTTACACCGGATGAAGAAGTAGGACAGGGAACTGCCAAACTGGATCTGCAAAAACTGGGCGCCAATTTTGCATACACATTAGATGGTGGGGAACTCGGTACTTTTGAGGATGAAACGTTTAGCGCCGATGGCGTTGTAATAACTATTCATGGAGTGATCTCTCACCCCGGTTATGCAAAAGGTAAAATGATCAATGCATTAAAAATTGCAGGAGAGATCTTAGCTGCTTTACCAAAATCA
Organism: Chitinophagaceae bacterium; assembly: GCA_947372235.1. GTDB lineage: Bacteria > Bacteroidota > Bacteroidia > Chitinophagales > Chitinophagaceae > Sediminibacterium. The sequence continues at coordinate 18,547 of CANBSW010000078.1, forward strand.
GAATGGTCGCCTGAAACAACAGATGCCAAGCAGGGGTTTGTACATCCTTTAAGAATAGAGGGGTTAGCCGAGAAAGCCACACTCGAATTATTGATCCGCGATTTTGATACCAATCTCTTACTGGATCATGAAATACGTTTGCGGAATATTGCGCAATCCGTATTACTAAAATATCCAAAAGCAAGTATGGAGTTTGATGTGCATGAGCAATACCGTAATATGAAAGAAGTGCTCGACAATCATCCGCAAATTGCTGCCTGTGCAGAAGAAGCTTACAAACGTGTTGGCCTAACCGTAATAAAAGAACCCATTCGCGGCGGCACAGATGGCAGCCGTTTGAGTTTTATGGGACTGCCATGCCCTAATTTATTTACGGGTATGCAGGCCATTCACAGCAAGCATGAATGGATTGGGGTGAAGGATATGGAGAAGGCAGTGGAGATGCTGGTTACGCTGGTGCAGGTGTGGGAAGAGAGTGGTTATAATAGTTAAAGTAGTTAAAAGGGTTAAAGTAGTTAAATTGCTTTAAAGAGGCAAAGCGATAGGTTGTATTTTGTAATCATCTTAAATACCTTTTATCCCCAATAACTATACACTTTATTTACCTTTTTAACCCCTTTAACCCTTTTAACCAATTTAACTCAACTTAATTCTCATTAACTTACAGTAAAATCAATCATATGAATATCCTCGCAGAATTCTGGTGGGTGCTGGTGATCGTTTTTATCGTCTTCAGCGGACTGGTTACCGTAAGTCAGGGTACCATTGCAGTGATTACCATGTTTGGAAAATACCAACGCATATTAAGGCCGGGATTGAATTT
>CANBSW010000079.1 GCA_947372235.1 Chitinophagaceae bacterium
TGTTCCGTCTGAAATTGACCACTCAACGCCACCTTCATAAATTGCGTTGTTAGGACACTCGGGCTCGCAAGCTCCGCAGTTGATACACTCTTCTGTAATTTTGATAGCCATACAAAATGGGTTTGTTCGGTTAGTGATTCTACATTTGCTGTACAAAAATACGGCTCATAAATGATTTTACAAGAACGAATTACGCTAATGTCCCGATTAGGGCAATATATGTTAAGTGATGATGAACAATGGCTGGCCATACGCGAGCGGGCTTATCGCGAGAACCAGTGGTTTATTCCGGAATTTATTGACCGTGCAGTAAAAAGTATTGCCGAAAATTTTCTGGATGAAGGGCTTTTGAATAACTGGGCAATCCGCTACAACTTTCCACCAGAACAGGTTTCGCCCAAAACCGTTGGTTTGGTAATGGCAGGAAATATACCATTGGTGGGGTTTCATGATTTTCTATGTGTATTTATCAGCGGGCATCAGGTGGTGATGAAAGCATCCTCCAAAGATGAACTGTTGATCAAACACCTGATTAAAAAGCTGTATGAGTGGGAAATCACTATCCAAAACACGGTTTCTTTTGCAGACCGATTGAATGGCTGCGATGCCTATATTGCCACCGGAAGCAATAATTCGGGCCGTTATTTTGAGTATTATTTTGGGAAATATCCACATATCATCCGCAAAAACCGAACTTCTGTTGCGGTTATTGATAATACAGAGACCAAAGAAGAACTGGAAGCATTGGCAGATGATATACAGCTCTATTTTGGACTCGGCTGCAGAAATATTACCCAGTTATTTGTGCCAAAGGAGTATGATTTCATTCCATTGCTGGATGTGCTCAGGAAGTATGATTATTTTATGGACTACCATAAATACAAACACAATTTTGATTACCATCTGGCCTTACTGATCATGGGAAATCGGTATTATATGAGCAGCGAAACTGTAATATTGACAGAAAATACCTCCCCATTTTCGCCCGTAAGTCAGGTTCATTATTCATTTTATACGGATAAGGATGAACTAATGCAGCAATTACAAAACAATCCGGATATCCAATGTGTAGTAGGGAAAGGATCAATTCCATTCGGCCAGGCCCAAAGCCCATCTTTGATAGATTATGCTGATGGGGTGGATACGATGGCATTTTTGGTGGGGCTTTAGGTGAATGGGCAATGGTGAATGGTGAATAGAAGGACAATGTTATATCATTCACAATTCATCATTCACAATTCACAAATGGCTTTTTAATGGTCTGAAATTCCCTTAACTTGTTCATCGTTTTCTGACCAAGTACGAGGATTGCCGTAAAACATTTGTTAAATGGTGCCGAAGGTGAACTGTCAATTAAACAGCTTCGTTTATTTGCTATCAGAAAGGCATACGATTTGACTCATTAAATTTAAAAAATAACAATTATGGATTTGAAACTCAAGAACATTTTAGCCGTTGTGGCCATCAGTGCCTCCACCGCCGTTTTGAGTGTGTGGGGCTATGGCAGAATTTTAGCCCATCAAACCGCCGGTGTACAGGAAGCCGGAAAAGTGCCTGCTAATTATGCAGGATTTTATGGCAATAACAATGCCCCCGGACCGGCAGTAGATTTTACGCCGGCTGCTACTACTGCAACGCCTGCCGTTGTGCACATTAAAACAAAAACAAAAGCAAGGCAGGTTAGTAACAGCCAGTCGCAACAACGCCGTAATCCATTCTCTGATCTTTTTGGAGATGATTTTGGCGATTTCTTTGGTGGTGGTCCAAGAATGATTCCTCAACAGCAGGCAAGCGGAAGTGGCGTACTGATTACTGATGATGGTTATATTGTAACCAATAACCACGTTGTAGATGGTGCCGATGAACTGAATGTTACGTTGGCCAACAAAAAAACATACAAAGCAACAGTAGTTGGTACCGATCCAAGCAGCGATCTTGCCGTTATAAAAATTGAAGGCAAAGGCCTGCCTTACCTGGTATATGGTAACAGTGATGAAGCCAAACTTGGCCAATGGGTATTAGCCATCGGCTACCCATTAAATCTGGATGTAACTGTTACAGCGGGTATTGTAAGTGCCAAATCAAGATCGATTGGTATTAACGACAGGCAGAGTAATTCCGCCATTGAATCATTTATTCAAACAGATGCTGCAGTAAACCCGGGTAATAGTGGTGGTGCATTGATCAATACAAACGGTGAGTTGATAGGCATTAACTCTGCTATCGCATCCCCTACCGGATCTTATGCGGGTTACTCATATGCTATTCCGGTGAATATTGTAAAAAAAGTGGTTACTGATATTGTAAAATTTGGTACCGTACAAAGAGCTTTCATTGGTATTCAATATGCCAAGGACAACCTTACCGAAGATCAGAAGAAAGAGCTGGGTGCAGGATATAAAGAAGGAGAAGGTGTATATGTATTGGATGTTCCTGCCGATGGTGCTGCTGCAGTTGCTGGCGTTAAGAAAGGGGATATTGTTACCAGGGTGAATGGAACAGCCGTAACCAGCGGACCGGAATTACAGGAGCAGATTACCCGTTTTAAGCCAGGTGATAAAATTTCGCTTACTTATGTTCGTGGTGGAAAAGAAAGTACCGTTTCGCTTACACTAAAAAACAAAGCAGGCAATACTGAAGTTGTGAAAACAACCGGCATACTTGAAAAATTAGGAGCTGAGTTAGCAGCGGTTGACAGCAAGACTGCTGCAGCCAACCAGATTAGTGGAGGTGTAATTGTTAAAAAAATTGGTGAGGGATTATTGAAAAGAACAAGAATGCAGGAAGGATTTATTATTACCAGTGTAAATGATCAGGAAGTAAAAAGTGTGAGTGACCTTGATAAAATTCTTTCGGTTAATAAAGGACGTAAAGTAAAAATAGAAGGCGTGTATCCCGGATTTGAAAGTACCTATCCATATCCTTTGGATTTGAGTGATGTGGATTAAGTAACTATGAACGATAAAAAAAGCGGCTCTTTATAAAGGAGCCGCTTTTTTTATGTTGCCTATCCGTTTTTTCTCTATTTCTGCAATTTCTGATTTTTCTATTTTGATATCCTGTCGGATAAAATTGAAAAAACTCATATAAATATTGGCCACCCATACAAGGGAAAACCAGGCGATAAGATATCCCCGCCAATCATCCATCAATAATTTGTAACCGGTGAGGATTAGAAAAAAGAGGGTTACATAATGACTAAAACAATATTCGCATGTAAAGAGGTAAAAGAATTTTCTGGATACTATTGTTTTACCTGATTTACAACGGTTGATGCAATATTCTCTCGGCTCTCTGAAAACTTCTTCGTGGGTAACTGTCCATGCGATGCAGGCAATGGGTATCGCTAATAAAAAAAGCCATGCTGTTTGTAAATAAATGGTCATGAAAGACTATTTTAAATTTCCTGTTTTTTTACAAAACGATCGTTGAAACTTTATGGATGGGATAATCTGTATATCCTTTTTCATCTGCTGAATAAAATAAATCCATTTTCAAATCTTTCGACAGTTCCCAATTATTTGCAAACCTTCGCACTAAATCAGGATTATTGATAAATGGCCGGCCAAATGCGATCAGATTGGCTAATCCGCTTTCAATAGCTGCTTCTGCAGTTTCTTTATCAAAACCGCCACAAAGAATAATTGAATTTGTAAAGTTTGATCTGATTAATTTTTTAATAGAACCCGGTACCGCCGGTGCTCCCATGGCAGAGTGATCAACTAAATGTATGTATGCAATACCAAGCGCATTCAATTGTTTTGATAAGTAATCATAGGTAGCATCCATTTCAGGATAATGAGGCATATCGCTGGCTACCCCATACGGAGATAAACGGATGCCTGTTTTTTCTTTCCCAATTGTTTGGGCTACTACTGCTGCCACTTCTAAAACAAAACGGCAACGGTTTTCTATACTTCCTCCGTAATTATCATTGCGGATATTGCTAACAGGCGACAAAAACTGCTCCAGCAGGTAACCATTGGCACCATGCAGTTCAACACCATCAAATCCCGCTTCCATTGCATTTATAGCAGCTGCTATGTATTCTTCTTTTGTTGTTATAATTTCTTCATCTGTCATTTCTTTTGGCACAGGAAAATCCTGCATTTGTTCGGCATCAGTCCACATTTGACCTGCTGCTTTTACAGCAGATGGTGCTAATATAACAGACTTCTGCGGCATATTCAGTTGATGACCGATTCTTCCACAATGCATTAACTGAACAAATATTTTTCCGCCACTTTCCTTAGTGGCTGCTGTTACTTTTTCCCATCCCACTACTTGTTCTTTAGTAAAGATTCCCGGTATCCTTGCATAACCCAGTCCGTTGGGTGAGGGAGAAGTTCCCTCAGTAATGATTAATCCCGCTGATGATCTTTGTTGATAATATTGAGCCATCAGGTTATTGGGAATATTATCAATTGCCCTGCACCTCGTCATAGGTGCCATTACTATGCGGTTTAGTAAACCGGCTTTCCCTAATTCCGTTTCGTCAAATAACCTATACTTTTTCATACGATCTTATATTTATCGGTTTGTTGTTTTGTTTATTAAAAAATGTTAGAAAAGATATTCTTCTTATTGCTCCAATACGATTTATTATTTCATCACATTTTATTTTGCAGGCGAAACAATCAGTGTAACACCCGGTTCCAGGTATCCACTGTCTGCGGTTGCTTTGTTTTGTACTTTTTTATGGTTATTTACGATCTGAACTTTTGCGGGTACTTTTTCAATAGCAATAAATTTATTGGCCAGTAGCAAAACAATTGAAATAAAAATGGCAATGGTAGTAAGCCCAACACCTCTTGAATAACTTTTGGTTCCCTTTTCAGTAAGTATATTGTTTTTATTATACGAATTGGTATTGGCATCTATTTCATACAGTAAAATTTCTTTGTAGGTTTTATCCAGTAAGTCATGGTATTTTTTTACACTAAAAGCCTGATCCAAAGGCTTCGTTCTGAAAATGCTTAGCATTAACAGTATCGATCCGATAAAAAACCCAATGGGTATAATTGAAATGAATTGTATTGCCTGTAATGTACCATCAAGACCGTTTAAGAAGAATGGAATGAATAAAACGGTAACGCCAATAATGGTTCCGGCATAAGAATGTTGCTGTCGGTATGAGTCTACCTGTTTCTCTATGATTTCTTTAGAATTCAGTGCAAGAAATTCCAAATGCCTTAGGTCATCCATTGTAATCCTGAATTTAAAAAGCAAAAATGGTTATCTATATTCTAAAACATTTACATAAATAGAAATATTACTTATAAAATTCACACATTTAACCAGATGATAAATATTTAAGATAAGTGTGAAATACATAAGATATTTCAACAGTTATGTAATGTCTGATCGTTGCAGAAAACCCAGCTTTGTATAGGAGTAGGGTTTAGATCAATCATTTACTTTATAAAATTACCTGACGTAACATAATACCCTTTATTTATGAAAAAAAATACTTTGTTCGCCTGCATAACAGGCATAATCTTTTTTGCCTCATGTTCTTCAACAAGGATCACCAGCAGCTGGAGAGAACCGGATAAACAGGTTGTGATCAATCAACTAAATAAGGTGTTGGTAGTGGCTATGTTTAACAACGAAACCAACCGCCATAAAGCGGAAGACCAAATGGCAGGATACCTTGGAGGAAAAGGAGTGGTATCGTATAGCTATCTTGATGCAAATTTTAATAAAAACAATGAAGACGCTTTACGAAATAAAATCAAAGCCGACGGATTTGATGCAGCTGTTACCATGCGCTTAATAGATGTTGATAAAGAGCAAACATATACACCGGGCAATATGCAGTCTTACCCAATATATTATCGGAATTTTAGTGGGTATTATTACAGAAGCTGGTCGTATTATTCAACACCGGGGTACTATTCAACTACGAAAACTTATAATATAGAAGTAAATGTGTACTCGATAAAAGAAGATAAAATTATTTGGTCCGGACTTACAGAAACAACGAATCCTGATGGAGTAAATAAATTAACAGAAGAAGTAGCATCTGTTGTATTTAATAAAATGATTGAAGAGGGATTTATCAGTAAGTAACCCCAAACACCACCTCCCCGATTCCTATTCCTGCTTTGCAGGAATAGGAATCGCCCCTCCTGAGAGGAGGGGAATTTTGTGGTTTATTTTCTTACTCACCTGTTCCTTGTTCATCTGTTCAATATTCATCTCTTCTCATACACCACATACTCCCCCGCCTGCAATTCAAAACTTTCTTTTCCGTTGAAAGAAAAACTCAGTCCCGAAAAAACATTCATGAAATTTCCTTTCAACCATGGGTTTTCAACTGTGATTTTTAAACGATCCTGATTGGAAAGATTGAGCACTACTAAAACCACTTTGTCTTCTTTTCTACGCAGATAAGCCATCAACTGATCATCATATTCTGATGGAAGAATAAAAGTTTCCCCTTCTGTTATGGAAGTATTTGTTTTACGCAGTTGTAATAGTGTTTGATAAAAATCTGTCAGCTGTAATGGTTCATTCCATTCTATCAAATCCTTATTAAAGAAAGCAATGCGTTTTTTATTGGGGCTTTCCTGTCCACTGTATATGAGTGGCATTCCTTGCCAGGTGCAGGTAAATACGGCCCATGCTTTTGCGGCTTGTTGGTATTTTTCATATTCAGTTCCATTCCAGCTGTTCTCATCATGGTTGGTGGTAAAGAATAATTTGATGGCACCCTGCGGATATTGCGTGTATGCATGCAACACTTCTCTTACATTACTTAATGATACTTCTCCTTTAGCCTGCTTTTCTGTCTGATGCATAAACCACCATGCATAGCTTGTATCAAATGCATCATGGTAATTTACCACTTCGCATTCGGCCAGCCAGAATAAGGGTTTGATGGCATCACAGGCAGTGCGTGCCTCAATCCAGAAATCAAGTGGCACCAGGTGCGCCATATCACAACGAAATCCATCAATGCCACATTCAGTTACCCAATACTTCATGGCATTCATCATAGCCAACCGCATATCCTTATTATCGTAGTTAAGATCGATCACATCTTTCCAGCCATTTTCTTCTGTAAAATTTCCGGCTGCATCTTTTACATACCAGTCCGGATATTCTGCTGCCCAATGATGATCCCAACCTGTATGATTGGCCACCCAATCGATAATCAGTTTAAAACCCAATGCATGTGCATCATTCACCAATTGTTTAAAATCATCCAATGTTCCAAACTCAGGATTAATTTCGGTATAACTGCTGCAGGCATAATAACTGCCCAGTGTACCCAGTCGTTCTTTGATACTAATGGGAGTGATCGGCATCAGCCAAAGTATCTCTACCCCCATTTCTTTTAACCTTGGCAAGTGCTTACTGAATGCTTCAAATGTGCCTTCACTGCTGTATTGCCTGATATTGACTTCGTAAATATTGGAACCTTTTGCCCAATTAACTGTTGAAAATTTTACTGCCATAATGTTTTTGTCTGACTACAAAGAAATAGTTTTATACCAACATGCACACGAGCGAGCAACCAAAATTGGAAAGAAAGATAAGTCTTTTACAGGCCACAGCCATTAATATGACCGATATGGTGGGCATTGGCCCCTTTGTGGTGCTGAGTGTGGTTGCCGAAACCATGAAGGGTCCGTGGTTTTTATATGCATGGGTTGCCGGTGCTGTTTTATCTGTGATAGATGCGATGATCTGGAGCCAATTGGGATCTACTTATCCGATGGCAGGCGGCAGTTATAATTTTTTAAAAGAAGGATACGGACCAAAATGGGGAAAGTTGATGAGTTTTTTGTTTGTGTGGCAAACCATGATACAGGCACCATTGGTAATAGCATCAGCTGCCATTGGCTTTGCACAGTATTTGGGATACATTGTTCATCTTACAGAATTACAAAGCAAATGTGTAAGTGGGGGGTTGGTAATGATGATCGTGTTGTTATTGTACAGGAAAATAGAAGCCATTGGTAAGATTAGTATCATGTTATGGATGGGCGTATTGTTTATTATGACATGGATTATTGGGGGTGGTATTTTTCATGGACATTTTATGGAGCCCGTTCAAAATATCAATAATGGTTTGCATGTTGATCATGCATTTGCTGCGGCTTTGGGTTTTGCAAGTGTGAAAAGTGTGTATAGTTATCTTGGTTATTACAATGTGTGTTACCTCGGCGGCGAGATCATCAATCCGAAAAAAAATATTCCGCGAAGCATGTTTATTTCGATAGCGGGTATTGCCACATTGTATTTGTTAATGAATGTAAGTGTGGCTTCTGTATTGCCTTTGGAACAGATACAGAAAAGTAAATTTGTGGTGAGTGAATTTGTGCAACAGTTATCAGGATCAACCGCTGCCAATATTGCCACCGTACTTATTTTGTGGGTTGCTTTTGCATCGGTATTCTCTGCAACGCTTGGCTACAGCCGTGTTCCGTATGCTGCTGCGAGTGATGGGGCTTTCTTTACAATATTTGCAAAGCTGCATCCTACCAAACATTTCCCGCATATTTCTTTGTTGTTTTTGGGAGGGATCGCATTTGTGTTCAGTTTATTATTTAAGCTGCGCGATGTGATTGATGCGATTTTGGCCATGCGGATCTTGATACAATTTATTGGTCAGGGTATTGGACTTTTATGGCTGGTAAAAAGAAAAGGCAAAGAACATTTTGCTTGGCGAATGCCACTGTATCCTTTACCTGTAATTCTTGCAATTCTAATTTGGGGGTATATCTTTTTTTCTACCGGTGAGAAAATGATGATGGGTGGGTTGACGGTGATTGTGTTGGGGGTGGCGGCGTATTTGATTAAGGCTAAGAGGAATAGAGAATGGCCGTGGGGAGAGCAATTAAAAATTAAGAATTAGAAATTAAGAATTTTACTGCGCCCTGCTATTATTTTTTTAACCGCGAAGTCGCTAAGGGGCGCAAGGATTCTTTAAATTTTTACTTAGCGAATCTTTGCGTCCTTGTTTCTTTGCGGTTAAATTTTTTCTATGAATTTTATCCGCTTATTCGAAAACAATGATCTCTTTTGGTTTCTGCAAAAAGATCTGCAAGAATAAACTGAGCAATACAACAGCCACAGCCCCTACCACATTTAACCACAGAAACCCGAGGCCGATAATTTCATATTTATCGAGGAGAAAGAAAGTAACTACGATACACTCACCCAGAATAGCGGCAATGAAAACAGAATTGCTGCCAACTTTTTTGCAATAAAATGCCACTAAGAAAATACCAAGTATCACTCCATAAAATAAAGAGCCCAATACATTAACCGCTTCTATTAAACTTCCCATACCGGTTGCAAATTCTGCAGTAATGATGGAAAAAATTCCCCACGCAAATGTATAATATTTAGAAACCCTGTACTCATCCGCACACTGTTGCATATTGGTATTGTCATATTTGAATCCGCGAAATCTGAGATGAAAGTCAACCATAGTACAGGATGCCAGCGAATTCAATGCCGCCGCTATAGAACCCCATGCGGCAAGAAAAATAATCGCGATCAATAAACCTACCAATCCCTTTGGTAAAAAATCAACCACAAAACGGAGGAAGATATAATTGGTATCACTGTTATCGCTATCGGGCAATGCTTTCTTTAAAACTTTTTTATACTCTTTCTGGATAGAAGCCAATTTTACAGAACCGGCACGTAAGCTATCCTTATAATTCTCTTTTTTCTCAATTACATAATTGCGACTTAATTGTTGCTGATTGGTTTGTTGGAGATTGAATGTATTCTCCAGTTTTGATAATGAATCTTTATACGGTGTTGCCATAGCTTTTGTGGCAACGGCTTTATTAAAAAATATAGGTGATGAATTGAATTGATAGAATGTAAACAACATGGCACCCAATAATAAGATCAAAAACTGCATAGGTACTTTTACCAATCCATTCATTAATAATCCAATCCGGCTTTCTGTATTTCCTTTTGCTGTTAAATAGCGGCCCACCTGCGACTGGTCCGTTCCAAAATAAGAGAGTGCAAGAAAGAAGCCTCCAATCACACCACTGATAATATTATACCGGTCTTTCCAGTCAAACCCTTTTGCAGAAACACCTGTTGTAATCACATTTAATTTACCGGATGCTCCGCTTACTTTTAAAGCATCCATAAAACCAACACCTTCGGGCAGATAATGTACAATACAGTATCCTGCTACAAACATTCCTACAAAAATGATCACCAATTGTAATTGTTGTGTGTAAGCAACTGCTTTTGCTCCACCGCTTACTGTGTATATGATTAGCAACCCTCCCATTACAATATTGGTCCAGAAAATATCCCAGCCCAATAAAGAAGACAGAATGATGGAAGGTGCGTAAATACTGATACCGGTTGATAAACCCCTTGATACTAAAAACAGAAAAGAAGTAAAGGTTCTCGTTTTCAGGTCAAATCTTTTTTCTAAGAACTCATAAGCGGTAAACACTTTTACTTTATGAAAGAGGGGAACAAAAGTGATACAAAGAATTACCATGGCAATGGGCAATCCGAAATAGTATTGTACAAAACGCATCCCATCTGTAAAAGCCTGCCCGGGGGCGGATAAGAAGGTGATGGCACTGGCCTGTGTACCCATGATGCTGAGCAATACCAAATACCAGGGCATGCTTCTATCACTCAAAAAATAGCCTTCTAAATTCTTTGCTGTACGGCTCTTATATAAGCCATAGGCAATGATCGCCGTTAGTGTGATGCTCAATACTATCCAGTCGAGTTTGCTCATGCGAAAAATTTAGTGAACCAGGCAAAAAAGAATATGAGTATGAGTAATACAATAATAACAAACAGGTACCATTTGCGCCAGGTGGAGAAGAGTGGTATGTTGTTTTTGTTTGTCATTTTTTATAGCCACAGATGGCACAGATTTTCACAGATTATTTCCTATTCCCTGTCAACAATCCTCCCATCAACAATCCCAGAACAAGCCCGATTACCAAACCTGTTTTTACATTCTTAAGAAAATAACCGATGATCAATCCAAGACCAATCAATAAACCAATACTTATTTTTTTTCTTGGATGCATTTACTTATTTATTTTTTGGAAGTGCGATCAGGTTTGCCAGTATGCGGTATGCGCCAGGAATGCCTGCCGGTAATTCTCGGAATAATACCAGACTCACATAAGCAAAATTACCCTTTCCATATTTTGTAATCGCAAGACTTCCGTTACCGGGTTTTTCACCGGTATCATTCATGGTCAATGGCATTTCGTAATGTTCGTCGGCCTGGTCTACCTGATAAGTGCTGCGTTCCTGGATCCATCCTTCAAAATCCTGTTCGGTTATTTTGTTGGGATAATTTAAAACTACATGATCAGGTAAACGGAAACTAACTTTTGCATTTTCTTCAGTTACACGTGATCCGGAACTGATAGAGAAAGGATAAGGCCCAAGCTTCAAACGCTTTGCTCCAATGTTATTGCTCTTAATATATTGAGCAATCAGATTACCGCCACTCTCCACATATTTATTAAGAACATCGGCTTTATTAGTAAGAAATTCAAAAATATTGCTGGCGCGGATGCCGGTGATGATGGCATCAAATTTTTTAAGATTATCCTCCGTAATATCCGCTTCTTTCAGGATGGTTACTTCATACCCAAGCTGTTCCAATGCTTCAGGCACTTTATCTCCTGCACCAATAATGTAACCTATTTTTTTGCCTTCGATTTTGATGTTCAGATTTACCAGATTCGTTTTTGCAGGAGTAAAATACGTGATGGTTGGAATATGATCGTATGAAATAACTTTTGTATTTCCTACAAAGGCATTTCCTTTACTGGCATATAGCGATTCCTCTTCCTTAAGATTTTCTATTTTGGATACAGGTGAAAATAACATTATAGAATTGCCTGCATTATCATTGATATCATTCTGTGTTTTAGCCTGAAGGATTTTAAATTTATGACCAACAGAACTTTCAATAGCAGGCCCTTCTAATTTATTTGTATTCTTTTTTGTGTGGATCGCGAGACGAATGGTTGATCCATTTAATGAAACAAAATTATCTTTTGTAAAACTGGTTTCTTCACTTGGCAATACCGCCAATGGCTGATACAATTCCCCTTTGGCAGGATCTACCACTTTATACTGCACGGGTCTTTTAATGATAAAATCTTCTCCTTCTATAGTAACCGTAAAATTTGCTTCAAACGATGGATCATTTTCTGCTTTACCAATCAAGAGTTGGTCTTTAATTACAAACTGCCCTTCTTCTTTGGGATACTCGAGCCAGTAAGGTTGTGAGATCTTTTTATTGGCGGCGATCGGTAATGACTTATTAAATGTAAAATTATTATTGAGTGATAATCCTGCATTTAGTGAGGTATCAAAATTTTCCAGTTTGATATTTTTTACAGCCGCATTTACTTCTTTTCTTTTGTTGAAAAAGAAACTTACATTCAATACATCGCCCTGTACCACAGTTTCCTGGGAGGTAGTGGCTTCGCTGAATAAGGCAGCACAGGCTTCTATGAGCTGTTGTGTTTCAGCTAATTTTTTATCGCGCCAGTTACCTGAGGGTAAGGTTTTGATGGATTTGTATAAACCAACCAATGCAGGAACAGAAGCTTCGGGCTGTTCAAATTTATAATTGCCGATGATGGCATTAACCTGGGCCTGTATTTTCTCTCCGCCATTGATCCTTTTCCAATCCCCAACAATACCATCCATCAAATCTGTCTTTGGCGTTTCTCCGCCAAGTGTTTGAAAATATTCAAAGGAAGGGCCCCTTCTTCTTGGCCTTCCTTCACCCTGACTTTTATGCATGGTTCTAGCCTCACCACCCAACTCGCCATAACTTTTCCCAATCAATGCATTGTATCCACCCACTTCCAGTTTAAACTGATCGTCTGAAGTGGTATTGGTTCCGCCAAAATTAAATGTGTTCCATAAAATTCTTTTCGCCTGCCAAACGGTTACACCATAATTAAATTGTTCAGGAAATCTTTTAGGATCTGCAGCTGCTTTATATGCTTCCTGCGCCAGTATAGAGGAAGCTGCGTGATGACCATGCCCTGCCCTTGCATCACCGGGAAAGCGCGTAAGGATCACATCGGGTTGAAATTTGCGGATCATCCAAACCACATCGCTCAATATTTTTTCTCTGTCCCAAATACGCAATGCCTCATCGGCACTTTTACTAAATCCAAATTCGTAGGCACGCGTAAAAAATTGTTCTGCTCCATCAACCCTTCTTGCAGCAATCAATTCCTGTGTGCGTATCAATCCCAATTCAATGCCCTGCTCACTGCCAATCAGGTTTTGCCCACCATCGCCACGGGTTAAACTGAGGTATCCGGTTCGGTATAATTTTTCCTTCGCCAGATAAGGTAAAAACCCATTGTTCTCATCATCCGGATGTGCTGCTATATACAATACGCTGCCAAGCACATTCAGCTTTTTCAAATTCATAAATATCTCAGAACTGGTGTATGTTACCGGTGCCTGAGAATAAACGGCTGAATGCTGAATGCTGAATGCTGAAAGCAAAAAGATGGATACCTTTTTGAGGATAGTCATGGTTTTGGTATTGTTGGTAGGGTCGAAGATAATGTTAGTTGTGGAAATTGGGGAACCGTTTAACAAAAAGCTGTGCTTTCGTGAGACGTCAAACGTCAGTCGTGAGTATTTTTTTGCAAATCCAATTCACTCACGTCTGACGTCTCACGACTCACGACTAATGTCCCACCAAAAACACTGCATTGCAAAACAACAGTTTTCCGTTTTCCCAGAAACTGCGGAAGAGTGGATCTTCGGTGAAATAGACAACGCTGCCAGAGCCCATTTCCTGGGCGCCGAGTACGAAACCATCTTTGATTTTGCTTTTGATTTTTGATCCTACAAAACCGGTTACCAAAGCATCTTTTTTCATCACGCCCACATTCCATCCGTCTTTCAAAAATTCGTATCCGCTGGCATCCATTTTAAGTGTAAAATAATAATCGGGATATCCGAAAGCAAGGGGATGCGTATTGTCTAATTCTATTTTGTAAATAGAACCGGGTAATGAACTTGTTAAAGATTGTCCTTCCCTATCGGCATATTTTTTTAGGGCAGCATATTCACTCTTATCTTCTGATTTGTCGTCTTTCAATTTAATTCCCCAATCTGCGCCGGCCATGATGGCTACTGCATTATCAATTGCGATGATCTTACCTCCGGTGCGTACAAAATCTTTTAATTTATCGGTTGTGGTTTTATCGCCCAGCGTTCTGTAATTGCCGTCGGGAACGATGAGTACGTTGTAATTTTTCAAATTCACCCTTGCCAGATCAGCTGCATTGATCAGTGTTACCGGATAATCCAGTTGTTTCTCAAAGAAATGCCAGATCTCACCAGAACCCAATGAAGAAGATTGTTCTCCGCTTACCAGTGCTACTTTTAATCCGTTCACAATGGTCTTTACATCCGGCGATCCAAAATCGGTTCCCTTATCTACAAAACCTGTTTCTACAGCAATGGGTTGTATATTAAATTTCAAACAGGCTTCATTGGCCAATTGGTTCCAGTTGGCGGGGTTACCGGTTTTTAAAATGATCAATGTGCCGCGGTCGTATGTTTTACCGCCAAGTGTAAATGGTTTTTCTGTAAAACGAACTTTAACGCCGTTCTTTAACAGCCAGGCCACCAGTTTCGCCGCATTTAAGGAATGATAAGGGATCAATACGCCATAAGCAGATTTTGCTTCGGTGATTAAAGTTGCAGATGCTTTAACAGTCAATGATACATCCAATTTTTCTTTCACAGCATAGGCTTTAACACCATATGCATAAGGAACTGACCATGCTGTAATATCATACGTATTAGAATCGGTTACCAATGTTTTAGGCTCCAGCAAAACCCTGGCCATTACAGATCTTGGTTGATAGGCACTTACTGCCAGATGAAACCCTTCATCGGCAAATGCATCTTCTTTCCCTGTAAAATAATTATACCCTTTGAAATTTTTATTACCCAATGATCCATACAAAATCCCGTTTTGATCCAGCAAGGTTTTTACGGATTGCAATTTGTTTTCATCGCTGGTGGTTAACACATAGGTTTTATATTCTCCGGTTTTTCCATTCTTTCCATCTTCAAAATATTTTTTAAACTCATCCATTAATTTCTCATGGTTACGTGATGCAGTTTCTACCGTTGATAAACCGGTTGTGTAATGATGTGTTGCCCTATCTAATAAAGTAAGTGTATCACCATCACCTTTAATAATGGAAGAGCCTGAGCGGCCACCACCAGCCTGCTCGTAAGTCATCCCTATTGCTCCGTTATAAACAGGATAGGTATCACCATAAGATGGATACAGCAGATCATATCTTTCTTTGGTATAGAACAACCATCCATTCTTATCAAAATAAGAAGCATTGTTTTTTCCGATGAGTAATTGAAAATCTTTCTGCCATTGTGTAATCACTTCATGATAAGGATCTGCGGCGGGTGCAAAATAATAAGGCCCATTAATTCCCTGCTCATGAAAATCTACATGTACCTGCGGCATCCACTGGTTGTATTTTTTCATGCGCTGCTGGCTTTCTACCTGTGTTTGCCAGGCCCAGTCGCGGTTAAGGTCAAAATTATAATGATTGGTTCTTCCACCCGGCCATGGCTCTGCATGTTCCCTTGCTGAAGGATCAGGATTGTCTTTTACACCCACCATCGTATTAAACCAATTCACATACCGATCGCGGCCATCGGGGTTGATGCATGGATCCATCACTACCACTGTATTCTTCAACCATTCCTTTGTTTGTGTATTATTCGGATCTACCAATGCATACAATGTCATCAATGCCGCTTCTGAAGAAGATGTTTCATTACCATGCACATTATAACTCAGCCAAACTATGGAAGGCGCATCTGTTTTACCCGATGTTTTATCATTACCCAATCCTGCCAAACGAAGATTATTGGTGCGGATAGATTCCAGTTTCTGTAAGTTTTCGGGCGATGCAATAAATGCCAGCACCAGTTCGCGCCCTTCGTTGGTTTCGCCGTATTTTTCAATCTTCACCATATCCGGCTTTGCCTGCGCCACTGCACGGAAATACTCTACAATTTTATGATGCCTTGTATAACGGCTGCCGATCTTATAACCCAGATACTGCTCCGGACTTTGCAATACCTGCGCAAATGAACTTATTACGGCTACCAATAAAACCGAACTGATGATTAATTTCTTCATATAATAAAAATGAGTTGTGAATGTAGGGAAGAAACAAGCTAAGCTGGCAAATTGTTGATATTTTTTTGTGAATGGTGAATAAGGAATGGGCAATGAGTAATGGTGAATAATGCGAATCAAGGGTTGAATTGCAAGATCATAATATTGCAGAGGCGTAGCCTCGACAAATATTGTAACAACGGATTTTAATCCGTTGAATAGAATAGACCAGCTGCCAGAAGAACCGTAGGTTCGGCCCGTATAAAGTCCGATATGTACCGTGCCCACGGCACTCTATCTGATAATCCAGTTACATGAAACGGATTAAAATCCGTTGTTACGAAATATTTCGAGCCTATGGCTCTACTTCAACTCTTGATTCGCATATATAATTATTTGCCCCATCCTTCAGGGTGGGGATAAGAACATTCTGGAATAAAATTGATACGGGCTTTAGCCCGGCGTTTGGTTTACATATTTGATTAACCACTGCCTATCCGGCTTTCGGGACTAAAGTCCCACAAGGAAGAATATAAACCATCTTACCCCCACACTGAAGTGTGGGGCAATGAAGAGGCAGTATAAAAACCTGTTGTTTCTTTCGAATACTTGCAAATTGCGAATCAGGCTTTGCTCCCATTGCGCATTCACCCCCATTATTCACAATTCACCATTGCCCATTCACAAAACCTCCACCATTCCCCCAAAATGCGTAATTTCCCTCCATGAGAAAAACAGCCATCTTACTGCTGGCCATAGGTAGCCATTTTGCAGTACAAGCACAGTCCGTTCCATCCATTGTAGGACCCGGAAAAGCAATCGATCCTTACCATTATACGATTGTGAAAAAAGCCGATTTTGAAAAAGCCTCCGTAAGCAGTGCACATCCCTTGGCCAGTTTGGTGGGCGCATCCATCATGAAAAGCGGTGGCAATGCATTTGATGGTGCCATCGCCACACAACTTACGCTGGCTGTGGTTTATCCTGTTGCTGGCAATATTGGTGGCGGCGGTTTTTTATTGGGCAGAAAAGCCAATGGCGAATTAATCGGTATTGATTACAGGGAAGCCGGTCCGGAAAAAGCCACACGGGATATGTATCTGGATAAGAATGGAAATATGCAATCGGCGCTTTCATTAAACGGTCATCTTGCCTCGGGTATTCCGGGAACCATTGCGGGTTTATTTGCCGCACTTCCCTACGCAAAACTTCCTTTTAAACAATTGATACAACCGGCTATTGATCTTGCCGAAAAAGGATATGTCATAACAGAAAGAGAAGCCGCTGGTCTTAACAGCACCCATGATGCATTTATAAAATACAACACAAAACCTACCGCATTTGTAAAAGAAGGAAAATGGAAAGCCGGCGATACATTGGTACAGAAAGAACTGGCGGCCACTTTAAAACGGATACAGAAAGATGGTGCTATGGGATTTTATGGTGGAGAAACGGCCAAACTGATTGTTGAAGAAATGAACCGCGGTAATGGCATCATCAGTTTGGATGATCTTAAAAACTATACGGCGAAACTGAGAAAGCCATTGGAGTTTGAATACAGAGGCTATCAGGTAGTAGGTTTTGCACCACCCAGCAGTGGCGGTTTGTTAACAGCTGAAATGTTGAAGATGATTGAGAAGTATCCGATGGGATCGTATGGTTTTCAATCGACCAAATCTGTTCAATTAATGATTGAGGCAGAACGCCGCGCTTATGCAGATCGTGCAGAACACATGGGCGACCCTGATTTTTATAATGTGCCCGTAAAAACCTTGATGAGCGACGCGTATGCAGCACAACGTATGAGCGATTACAACCCTAATAAAGCCAGTGTGAGTAGTGAAATAAAAGCCGGAACCGCCAAAGAAAGCGAACAAACCACACACTTTAGCGTGATGGATGCTGCCGGTAATATGGTGTCTGTTACCACCACATTAAATGGCCCCTATGGAAGTAAGACCGTAGTTGGAGGTGCCGGATTTTTTATGAACAATGAAATGGATGATTTTAGCGGAAAGCCCGGCGTACCCAATATGTTTGGCGCCATAGGCGGAGAAGCCAATGCCATAGCTCCCGGCAAAAGAATGCTGAGTTCTATGACACCCACCTTACTCTTAAAGAATAACAAACCTTATGTTGTATTAGGAACACCCGGTGGAACTACCATACCTACTTCTGTTTTTCAAACCATTGTAAACATTGTAGACTTCAATATGAATGCCGATGATGCCGTTAATAAACCAAAATTCCATCATCAATGGCAGCCCGATGATGTGAAAGTAGAAAAGGATTTTGATGTAGAAACCAAAAAGCAATTACAGGCCATGGGGTATAAGATAATTGATAATGTAGGCCTTGGTAAAATGGAAGTGATCCGTGTATTGAGTAATGGCAAGAAAGAAACGGTTGGGGATAAGAGAGGTGATGATTCGGTGGCAGGGTTTTGAACAGATGAATATCGAACAAGGAACAGAGGAATGATGAAGTACGTCATTGCGAGGAACGAAGCAATCTGTGTCGCGCATTGTAGCAGTTTCATAGAACAGATGAACATCGAACAAGGAACAGATGAATAATAAAGTGAAGAAGAAATAAAAACATTTCCCCTCCTCACCCGTGAGGAGGGGTGCCCCAGCGGCCTAGCAAGGGCGGGGTGGCGCCGTCATTGCTGTAAGGAACGAAGCAATCTGTGTTTTAATTTTTTTGAGTTAAAAGGATAAGAAGCCTTTTAACAATATTGACAACATATATACTTGACACAGATTGCTTATGCCACCGCTAAGCCCTAGGCAACACGTGGTCATTCATCGCATGACG
>CANBSW010000080.1 GCA_947372235.1 Chitinophagaceae bacterium
CCGCTTTATGGATCTGAATAAGAAATGGGTTTCGATCAATGATGAGAAATTCAAAAATAAAGTGGTAATCATTCAGATCATGGGCTCCTGGTGCCCCAATTGTATGGATGAAACTGCTTTTTTAAGTGAGTATTATAATAAGAACAAACAACGCGGGGTGGAAGTGATTGGGTTGGCATATGAATACAGTTCCAATTTTGAAAGATCAAAAAAAAGCATAGAAAAGTTTAAAGACAGGTTTCATGTTCAATACAATTTACTCAATACCGGAGTAACGTATGGAGATAGTTTAAAGACTGAAAAGACCTTACCACAATTAACACCGATCAAATATTTTCCTACTACTATTTTTATTGATAAGAAAGGAAAGGTTTCCAAAATACATGCAGGGTTTGAAGGACCGGGAACGGGATTGCGTTATGAGGAGATGAAGAAAGAATTTGAACTAACGGTGGATGCGTTATTGAAGAAATAATTGTTGCCACAGATTCACAGATTAGCACGGATTCATTAAGATATAACTGTGCTAATCTGTGAATCTGTGGCGTTTATTTTATGCTAATGAAAATTCCACAGCCGCAGCTGCATGAATAGCTGCTGTATCAAATATGGAAACTGAAACATCTTCAGGTTTGATGAGCATTGGGATTTCTGTACAGCCTAATACAATGCCTTCTGCGCCTTCTGCAACCAGTTTATGGATAATGGTCAGATAGGTTTGTTTACTGGATTCTGTAAAAATGTTTTTCGCCAATTCTGTAGCAATGTTGTTTGCAATGTATTCTCTGTCTACTTCATTTGGGATGATAATTTCAATTCCTTTTTCAACCATTTTTTTTGTTATGAAATCCTGCTCCATAGTATATTTCGTTCCCAGGATAGCTACTTTGTGCAAACCTTTCTGAACAATAGCATCTGCAGTTACAGTGCCGATATGAATAATGGGAATCCCGATTCTTTCCTGTAAACGGTCTGCTATTTTGTGTAATGTATTGGCACAGATCACAATGGCCGTTGCACCACTTTTTTCCAGATTCTGTGCGGCTTCTGTGAATAATTCCAATGTGCCGTCCCAGTTTTGGGTATCGTTATTTCTTTGTATATCACCAAAGTTGAGAGAATGGATGATGCAGCGGGCAAACTCCAGTCCGCCTAACCTTGCATTGATGCCTTCATTTATATATCGATAATAATCGATGGTAGAAACCCAGCTGGTTCCGCCAATTAAACCGATTGTTTTCATATTTGGAAATTGAATTGTGATACTATTATAAAATAAACTGCGCCTTGGCACCTTTGCGAGAAAATTTTGCTCGCCAAGGGCGCAGTTTTGATAGCTGAGAATATTTGCTGTCTAAATTTATAGTTACCGATCAAAGCTCAGGATGCTACTCACACCAATAAACCAGTAAACTATTTTACGGGTTTCACATATTTCTCTAACCACTGATATTGCTCCCACAGCATGTGTAACAGATTTTCTTTTCCCCTGTAACTATGTGCTTCATAGGGAAGAAAAACAAAACGAACCGTTCCTCCATTTCCTTTGATGGCAGCAAAAAGCCTTTCGCTGTTAATAGGGAAGGTTCCTGTATTATCATCCGCTTCTCCATGAATTAAGAGTATTGGTGTTTTAATCTTATCAGCATAGCTGAACGGACTCATATCATGATACAGATCCGGTGCCTGCCAATATGTTCTGTCCTCATTTTGAAAACCAAACGGAGTAAGGGTTCTGTTATAGGCTCCGCTTCGTGCAATACCTGCTCTGAAGAGGTTGGTATGTGCTAATAAATTGGCTGTCATGAAGGCACCATAACTATGTCCGCCAACAGCAACCCGGTTCTTATCACCTACACCCATAGAAGATAATTTATTAATAGCTGCTTCTGCATTCAGTTTTAATTGAGCAACAAAATCATCATTCGGTTTTTTGTCGGGACCTGATGCTACGATGGGCATTTCAGCATTATTTAAAATGGCATACCCCTGAGTAACATAAAATACGGGTGAGTTCCATGGTAAAGTAGTGAACCTGTCCTTACTTCCTCTGATCTGCGCAGCATCTGATGCTGAATTAAATTCTATTGGGTAAGCCCAGATAACTACAGGTAACGGGCCATCTTTATCTTTATTATATCCTTTCGGTAAATACAGATCACCCGTAAGATCAACACCATCGGCTCTTTTGTAAGAGATCTTTTCTTTGGTAACACCCACTAATTGTGGATACGGATTGCTGAAATTAGTGATGGGTCTGTCTGCTATTCTCAATACAAGATTCTTAATAAAATAGTTGGGCACTTGTGTTTGCGATTCACGTCTGGTCCACAGGATCAGTTTATCGGCATCCAACACATCTTCTACCATTTCAAAAGCACCTTCCTGGCAACGCCATATGATCTCATTCTTTTTGGTGGTCAAGTCAAATTTTGCAAGAAAAGGAAGATCTCCTTTTGGAGAAGACCCGGTAATATTGTTCATCAAAATTTTAGAACCGTTATCAGTTGTTTGTATAGATGGTCGGCCAAATTTGTTTTTGGTCATAACCGGTGTACCAGGATTATTATAGGCATCAGTTTGATTACGTTCGTACAAAAGCTCCATTGAGTTTGTGCTGGTATTGTAGCGACTTACCCTGAACAGTTGTTTGGAACTTAATACATCTCTTACCAAAGCCAGCGAAGCATTGCCCCAGGTGGTTCCTGAATATCGCATTTTAGTTTTGAACAATTCTTTTGCTTCACCGGTAAATGGTGCAGACAGGGAATACACTGCATCATGGTATTCCACTTGTTTTTTGATTAAACCACTATCAAGTGGCATGGCCCATGTAATGGTTGCGGCTTCATCATCTCTCCAGTCAAAACCACGCGGTACATTTTGTGTGTTATCATTTCCGGAAGGAGTGCCTTCTGTAGAGGGTAATTCTGCCAATACTTTCACCACTTTTCCTGTAAGGTCATTGATGCTGATGGTAGAAGGAAAACCAAAGGAAGTTACCAGATAGGAGAATGGTTTCTTAATGGTTCTTACCAACATATATTTTTTATCAGGCGATAAAGTAAAAGATCCGATCAATCCTGATTTACCAATATTGGTTTCAACACCATTTTTATTTTGTACCAGTTGTGCAGCTGCATAAAATTCAAACAACTGCTCATCATATGGAGATTTGATCAGATCCTGATAAGTAGGGCTTGGTGCAGCTTTCCCAAGGTTCTGTTGTATGGTTGGTCCCTTTGGTGTAATCGGGCGTTTAGGTGCATTGGCTGCGGGTTGTGTAGTTGCTTTGTATAAAATGGTATTGTCATCTACCCATGTATAGGCAAGTCCTAAAACAGTATTCACTGCCTGCTTGTTTATTTTGGTTGCTTTTTTGGTAGCGATATCAATTACATATAAATCCACTTTACTGCCTGTAGTATTAGTAAAAGCAATTTTTGTTTCAGATGGACTCCAGCTTGCAGCGCCGGCCAGCATATTGGCAGGAAGACCTTCTATAGCAAACTCTTTATCACCCTTAATATTCTTTAAGCGAAAATTATTGATGAATGTTTGCCTGCTGGGAGAAAAGTTATTCGGGTTCAAACGTAAACCTGCAATTTTATTTTCAGGTTGTCCTAATTCTTCAACTGTAGGATAGGAGTTTCGTTCACTTAATAACATCCATTCAGCCTTACTGTCTATTCTTACAGCAGGTGTAGGCTTGGCAAGAAGCAGATCAGCAATGTCTTTGGGTGGCAGTTGATAACTAACCGCATCCTGTGCTTTTATAAAGTTGAATGCAATAAGCAAAATGCTCAATACTAGCAGGTGATGTAATTTTCTCATAGTTGTATAGTTTGTATTTATTGATAGACCCTAACATAATCGATCTCCATTTTTTGTGGAAAGATGGAATCATCCACTCCTTTTTGCCCTCCCCATCCACCGCCAACTGCAATATTCAACAACAAATGAAAGGGTTTGTTGAATGGCCATGCATCATTTCCTGTATGCTCGTTCTTGAAACTGAAATACGCTTTATTATCGATCAAAATGGTAACAGTTTCCGCATCCCAGTCGAGTGAGTAAATATGAAATTTTTCGCTGCAATCAGCTACAGTAGTAACCGCAGTTTTTTGAGTACCGATACTGTGGTAGTATTTTTTGGTATGAGTAGATGCGTGGATCACTCCCTGATCATAGCCTACATGTTCCATAATATCGATCTCACCGTCATCCGGCCATTTGAGCGGTGTGGTTGATCCCAACATCCAGATTGCAGGCCAGGTGCCGATACCTTTGGGGATCTTTGCTTTTACATCTATTCGTCCATACGTCCAATCGCCCTTACCTTTCGTAACAAGCCTGGCTGATGTATAGGCATTTTTTTCTATGGTCTCTTTTTTTACTTCAATGATCAATAGCCCTTTTTCAACCCTTGCATTGCTGAGTTGTTTAGAAGTATAATATTGAAGTTCATTATTACCCCAACCTTTACCACCCACATCATAACTCCATCTAGCAGAATCGGGTAGCCCTTTATAATTGAATTCATCGCTCCAAATTAATTTACGTTTTATCTGGGCTTTAACATTGGTAACTAAATGAGAAAAGACAATTATTAGTAGGGTAACAGTTGTGAGTTTTTTCATAAAGCGGTTTTGGAGTATAGCAAGATACTGACAAAAATGCCTGAATATTGGCCTGTTTACAGCCTGTTGGAAAAAAATTTGCCAGTAAATGCAGATGGCTTTACTTTTGTGCCTCATTATGAAACAATTCACTCACAAACATCATCATCATTACTTACCCCAGGGGTAGGCTATTGGTGTTTTGTGGTGATCACAATAAAACATTAAAGGGCTTACCTCAACAGGTAGGCCTTTTGTTTTAACCACCCACCCCCAACTCCTAAAGGGGGACAATAAGTAGTTTAGGATTAAAAGAATTATTAGAAAAAGATGAATATTATGAAAGAAACAAATACAAACTCCCCTTTAGTGGCCGGGGGTGATAAACTGAAACTCGCTATTCAGAAAAGCGGGCGATTACATGATGATTCAATCCGACTGTTAAAAGAGTGCGGAATAGATATCAGCAATGGTGTAAACAAACTGAAAGCCGAAGCCAGTAATTTTCCTATTGAGGTATATTTTTTACGCGATGATGATATTCCGCAATATGTAGAAGATGCTGTTGCTGATATTGGATTTGTAGGTGAAAATGTTGTGTATGAAAAGAAAAAGAAAGTAACGGTAACTGAAAAACTCGGTTTTGGTAAATGCCGTTTAAGCATTGCTGTTAGAAAGAATGAAGAGTACACGGGTGTTCAGTTTTTAGCAGGCAAAAAAATTGCTACCAGTTATCCGGTTATTCTGAAAGATTATCTGAAAAAAAATAATGTACAGGCCGAAATTCATGAGATCAGTGGCAGTGTGGAAATTGCACCGGGCATCGGCCTGGCAGATGCGATCTGCGATCTGGTAAGCAGTGGGTCTACTTTGTTTATGAACGGGTTGAAAGAATCGGAAAGCATTTTGCAATCGCAGGCTGTGATGATTCAGAATAAAAATCTGTCTGCAGAAAAACAACAATTGATCAATCGCTTGTTATTCAGAATTCAATCTGTAAAAAAAGCGAAGAACAATAAATACATTTTATTGAATGCGCCTAACAATAAACTTGCAGAAATCATTGGCTTATTACCGGGTATGAAAAGCCCAACTGTATTGCCTTTGGCAGAAGAAGGCTGGAGCAGCGTACACAGTGTATTAAATGAAAATGATTTCTGGGAAATTATTGAGCAGTTAAAAGCTGCCGGGGCACAGGGGATTTTAGTTGTGCCGATTGAGAAAATGATCGTTTAATCGTGAATCGTGAGTGAAATAAAAATACTCACGACTCACGTCTGACGTCTGACGTCTCACGATGCACTAAGTAAACTTTACATCTACCATGAAACTAATAAAACACCCGCCACAAAACACCTGGAAGCAGATCCTGCAAAGACCTTCGATTGATAACACTTCATTGTTGGAGAAAGTAAGGGCTGTGATGAGTGAAGTGAAGTTGCAGGGTGATACAGCTGTAAAGCAATTCACAAATCAATTTGACGGAGTTGCATTGGACAATTTTGTGGTTTCAGAAAAAGAGATCAATGAATCTGTGGGATTGTTAACAGATGATTTGAAGAATGCAATTCAACAGGCTGCTGCCAATGTTTCTCTGTTTCACCAAAAACAATTGTCTGCTGTTGAAATTGTAGAAACCATGCCCGGTATAAAATGCTGGCGCAAAAGTATTGGGATTGAAAAAGTGGGATTATATATTCCGGGGGGTACTGCGCCATTATTCTCTACCATTTTAATGTTGGGTATTCCTGCTAAAATTGCAGGTTGTAAAGAAGTGATTTTGTGTTCACCTCCGGGTAAGGATGGAAAATTACATCCGGCCATTTTATTTGCAGCACAATTAACCGGTATTACTAAAATATTCAAAATAGGCGGCGTGCAGGCCATTGCTGCTATGGCGTATGGAACAGCAACAGTTCCACAGGTGTATAAAATTTTCGGGCCGGGTAATCAGTTTGTTACCTGTGCCAAACAATTGATTCAACAGGAAGGCATTGCCATTGATATGCCCGCCGGACCAAGCGAAGTTTGCGTGATGGCCGATGAAACGGCTAATGCTGCTTTTGTTGCGGCTGATCTGTTAAGTCAGGCAGAACATGGGGTGGATAGCCAGACTGTTATGGTAACCACTTCAGAAAAAATGATGGCAGATGTACAGGAAGAATTGCAAAAACAATTGGAACAATTGCCAAGAAAAGAAATGGCTGCCAAGGCTTTGGAGAACAGCACGCTTATTTTAGTTAATGATATTGAAGAAGCGATAGCTCTGGTTAATGAATATGCTGCCGAACATTTAATTATTGCCTGCAGTGAGGATGAAGCCATTGCAGAAAAGATTGTTAATGCCGGATCAATTTTTCTTGGAAATTACTCTCCTGAGAGTGTGGGCGATTACGCCAGTGGCACAAATCACACTTTGCCAACA
The DNA here is from genome assembly GCA_947372235.1 of Chitinophagaceae bacterium. GTDB lineage: Bacteria > Bacteroidota > Bacteroidia > Chitinophagales > Chitinophagaceae > Sediminibacterium. The sequence goes on from CANBSW010000080.1 coordinate 7,045, forward strand.
AACGGATTTGCAAAAGCGTATAGTGGAGTTAGTGTAGATTCTTTTGTGAAGAAAGTAACCTATCAGAAATTATCGAAAGAAGGTTTGGAAAGAATAGGCAAAATCGTGGAGCTGATGGCAGAAGCGGAAGGGCTGGATGCACATGCAAATGCAGTAAGAGTGAGGCTTGCTTAAGAGAATAAAAATGAAATATTAATTGTATGTATACGTATCAATTGATCCCTACAGAAAATATCTATTCGATTATTCCACTTTTGCAAATACTGAATGATAAGATCAGTGAAGAGATTTTGTATGAAAGACTTACCGAAATGGTGGACAGAGGATATGAATGCCTTGGCGTTTATGAAGGAGATAAACTAATTGGTATCTGCGGATTATGGATCCTGATGAAATACTATGTTGGCCGGCATCTGGAGCCGGATAATGTAATGATCTTACCTGAATACCGCAGCAAAGGGATTGGAGAAAAAATGATGGAATGGGTATATGAATATGGAAGATCAAAAGGTTGCATTGCTTCAGAGCTGAATTGTTATGTGACCAATAGTGCGGGACAAAAATTCTGGGCTAACGAAGAATACAGGATCCTGGGATTTCATTATCAGCGAAAATTATAATAATGCATTTTGTTTCAATAAGAGATAGACAAGAGAGAAAGATGGTAACAAGAGATATCTCCTTTGCTCTTTCTCTCTTGTCTATCTCTTATTGAAATTCATGGAATATAAATGACTCTGTAAAAACAAATACTTTTAAAAACACAAGCATGTCTTTCGATCTTAATAAATTAACAAGGCCCAATATTCAAAAACTCGTTGCTTATTCCTCTGCACGTGATGAATTTAGCGGTGAAGCCAAAGTATTTCTCGATGCCAATGAGAATAGCCTTGGTTCTCCTTTAACCAAATGGTATAATCGTTATCCCGATCCACACCAGCGTGCCATCAAACAACAATTGAGTACTGTAAAGGGTATTGGTGCAGAACATATTTTTCTCGGCAATGGAAGTGATGAATGTATTGATCTTTTGTTTCGCAGTTTTTGTGAACCGGGCAAGGATAATGTGATCATTTGCCCGCCAACGTATGGCATGTATGAAGTAAGTGCGAACATCAATGATGTGACCATTAAGAAAGCACCGTTGCTGGATGATTTTCAACTCGATCTTGTACACATTGAAAATCTGATTGATACCAATACCAAACTGATCTGGCTCTGCTCACCCAATAACCCAACCGGTAATTCTTTGAACCGCACCGATATTGAAATGGTGCTGAATAATTTCAATGGTATTGTGGTGATCGATGAAGCCTATATCAATTTCGCCCGTCAAAAATCTTTTATTCAGGAACTGACTGATTATCCCAATCTGGTTGTATTGCAAACATTAAGTAAAGCGTGGGGTATGGCCGGACTTCGTTTGGGTATGGCATTTGCGTCAGCATCTATTATCGAAATTCTCGATAAAGTGAAACCACCCTATAATATCAATCAGGCTACGCAGGATCTGGTATTAAAAGCTTTGGAAGAAATTGGCCAGGTAAATGATATGATCAAAATTCTGGTGGATATGCGGGAAGCTTTGGTAGAAGTGTTTAGCTCTATGCCAACCGTTGAAAAAGTATACCCGTCAGATGCTAACTTCCTGTTAGTGAAGATCAAAGAAGCCCGAAAAATATATGAATTCCTGCTTACTAAGGGGATAGTTCTGCGTGATAGAAGTAATGTTCAACTTTGCGAAAATTGTCTCCGCATCACTGTGGGAACCGAAAAAGAGAACACTTTATTGATAGATGCCATGCAGGATTGGTATAACACTAAACAATCTGTGTAATTATCTGTTTTCATTGTATTTTCAATCCCTAATTTAAAAATCATATGAAAAAGACCTTTTCAGCTGTATCATTTTTGCTGTTTACGGCAGGGTTCAGTATCCTTACTGCCAATGCGCAGAATTTCGGAGATAATCCGGGCAGTCATACACCCGCTTCTGGTGGAATATCCATGGGATCCAAAACAGCTGCTATTGTACCTGATGCTGATAATGCAGGATTAAAACTACCGGCCGGTTTTGGTGCTTTGAAAGTGGCCGATAATCTTGGCAAAACACGACATATTGTTGTAACAGCGCAAGGAGATATTTATGCCAAAGTAATGGGCAAAGTGGCCGAAGGAAAAGGAATACTAAAATTACACGATGCCAATGGTGATGGAAGATCCGATGAAACTACCGGTCTCGGTAATTATGGCGGTACCGGTATCTGTATCAAAAACGGATATCTCTATGCATCATCTGATGAAGAAATTTTTCGTTATAAACTGAATGATAAAAATGAAGTGATCAATCCTTTGCAACCTGAAAAAATTATTACAGGTTTGAAAAAAGGAAACCAGCACGAAACAAAATCCATCGTTCTGGATAATGCAGGAAATATTTATGTGAATATTGGTGCGTATTCTAATTCATGCCAGGAGCAGGACAGAACGCCCGGTTCTAAAGGAAGAATGCCTTGCCCTATTTTGGATTCTGCCGGTGGTATCTGGCAATTCAAAGCAGATAAACTCAATCAAACTTATGGTGATGGCTCACGCTATGCAACTGGTTTGCGTAATGTGGTTGGTCTCGACTGGAATAGCCAATCCAACCAGTTATATGTAATGCAGCATGGACGTGATCAATTGCATGATCTTTTTCCTGCAATGTATGATGTACAGGCCAATGCCGATCTTCCAGCAGAAACCATGTATGCTTTAAAGAAAGGTGACAATGCTGGATGGCCCTATGTTTACTATGATCCATTCCAGAATAAAAAAATCATAGCCCCTGAATATGGTGGAGATGGCAAAAAAGAAGCAAGCTCAGAATATGTAAATCCTGCTATGGCTTTCCCTGCACATATGGCGCCAAACGGATTATTATTTTATACAGGAAACATGTTCCCTGCCAAATATAAAAATGGGGCATTCATCGCATTTCATGGTTCGTGGAACCGTGCACCATTACCGCAGGAAGGATATTATGTAGCATTTGTTCCTTTTGAAAATGGTAAACCTACCGGCAAATGGGAAATTTTTGCCAACGGATTTTCAGGTCTGGAAGTAGTTACCGGAACAAGGGGTGCTGCACACCGTCCTTGCGGATTGGCACAAGGTCCGGATGGTTCTCTGTATGTATCAGACGATTCCAAAGGAACTATTTACAGAATTATTTATAACGGAAAATAAAATCATTAATGAAGCAACTGATTGCCTCAATGGCATTTATCACTGTTTTGATGAGTTTTCAAACAGTATCTAAAAAACCAGCATCACCTGTAACAAAAACAACAACGCCCGCTGCAAAAAAACCTGCAACCGGTGGTGTTGTTTCCAACAACTTGAAAGCAATCATGGAACGCGGGCAAAATGTATACCTTATTAACTGTCTTGCCTGTCATCAGGTAGATGGCGGAGGTGTTCCACATTTAAATGCGCCATTGGATGGAGCAACTGCTGTTAAAGCAAATGATAAAGCCAAACTTATCCGCATTGTATTAAAAGGAATGACAGACCGGGTTGAAATAGATGGTGAATCGTACAGTAATAATATGGCACCACATCCTGAATTAACTGATCAGCAAATTTCTGATGTATTAACGTATGTAAGAAACAGCTGGACAAATAAAGCTTCTGCAGTAACGCAGGCCGAAGTAAAAGCAGTGAGGGCAAAAATTAAATAAATATGAAACGGATTTTATTTATAGATAGGGATGGAGTTGTTTTATTAGAGCCGCCATCTGATTTTCAGGTAGACAGCACAGATAAAACCAGTTTTGTTCCCGGTGCCATTACTGCCTTATCAAGAATTGCTGCAGAGCTGGATTATTATAAAGTGATGGTCACAAATCAGGATGGATTGGGAACGGAGAGTTATCCGGTTTCTGATTTTCAACCGTATCATGATCTGATGCTGCGCACTTTGCAGGGAGAAGGATTTGTGTTTGATGAGATGATCATTGATAAAACTTTTGCCAAAGACAACCAACCCACACGCAAGCCCGGAACCGCACTGATACAGCATTTGATGAACAATCCCGATTTTGATATTGCCAACTCCTTTGTGATCGGCGATAGATGGAGCGATATTCAGCTGGCAAAAAACCTGGGTTGTAAAGCGATCTACCTGCAATCTCCATTACATTCTTTAACGGATGAACAGAAAACTTCACTGTGCAATACCATTGCATTGGAAACCGATAAATGGTCAGACATTTATGAATTTCTGAAACTGGGTTTGCGTAAAGTAGTGCATGAAAGAAATACCAATGAAACAAAGATCCATGTTGAGTTGAATCTCGATGGAAGCGGGAAAACAAATATTTCTACAGGACTTGGATTTTTTGATCATATGCTTGATCAGATCGCCCGCCACGGAAAAATGGATCTCACCGTACTTACAAAAGGCGATCTGCATATTGACGAACACCACACCATTGAAGACACAGGACTTGCCTTAGGCGAAGCATTTGCCAAAGCACTGGTTGATAAAAGAGGGATGGAACGCTACGGTTTTGCCTTACCTATGGATGAAGCCGAAGCCAAAGTACTCATCGATTTCGGTGGCCGTAACTGGATCGTTTGGAATGCCGAATTCAAAAGAGAAAAAATAGGGGAGATGCCCACCGAAATGTTCTTCCACTTCTTCAAATCATTCAGTGATGCATCTAAATGCAATCTGAATATTGAATGCAAAGGAGAAAACGAACACCATAAAATTGAAGCGATCTTTAAGGCTTTTGCGAAGGCAATCAGAATGGCAGTGAAGCGGGATCCGCTTTCCAATTATTTGCCTTCAACGAAAGGAGTTTTATAAAACCAATTAAGAATTAGAAATTAATAATTAATAATTAAGTACTGAATTTTTAATTATTAATTTCTAATTCTTAATTATCATCTCACCCTGCTCCACACTTCCGTTCTTCCCAAAAGAGAAATGCCGATATATCCCCGCAAACTCAATGTCTTTCCATCTTTCAGCTTGATATAACATTTATAGTCCTTCCCATTCTGCGGATCATAAATACGGCCGCCATTCCATTCACCATCGTCATACACAAAATCGCGTAGAAGAACTGTGCCTAATAAGGGCTTGCTTTTTAAAGCCGGGTCAGGATTGTTTGCATCCAGCTTGGGATTGCCTTTAGGCCCATTGGGTTCTTTTAACCAGTATAGTTTTCCGAAGTATTTATTCCCTTCTTTGTAAATCTGTATTTGTCCCATCCCATTTGCATTTAACCAGATTCCCAAAATATCATCTGCCTTGGGTTTGTCGGATGCAAAAGTGATTATAAAAAAAAGGCAACCCAATAAACTACTACAAAACTTTTTAACCATGATGAAATTTTTAAAATGTATTTCTTCGTGCTCCTTTGTGCCTTCGAGTCTTGGTGGTTCAAATTTTCCTGAACCACCAAGACTCGAAGGCACAAAGAGGCACTAAGTTTTTTTATGTTATTTATAAATAATTCCATTCTTCATTACCAATGCAGTCTTCCGGATATCAGAAATGTTTTCTGCAGGGTTGCCATCCACAGCAACAAGGTCAGCAAACAATCCTTTTTTAATTCTTCCAATAGTATCACCATAGCCAAACACATCTGCATTAACAGAAGTGGCGCTTTTTAAAACGTCTATTGGTTTCATACCATATTCAACCATGGCTTCCATTTCGCGGGCATTATCACCGTGGGGATAAACGCCAACATCGCCACCAAAACAAATGGTTACACCTTTTTGTAATGCGAGTTGAAAACTTTTTCTTTTGGTAACAATTCTCTGAGGCTCGGGCAATGTTCCTTTTTTCCAGCCATCATATTGAGCTGTGGCTTCTGCAGCACTGAGTGTTGCGCAATAGGCGGTTTTGTTTTTGATCATGAGATCGAAAATTTCATCGTTGCCATTATCTCCATGTTCAATGGTTGAAATGCCCGCCAGTATTGCCCTTCGCATACCTTCTTCCGTACTGGCATGTGCCACTACTTTACGGCCACTGCTTGCGGCAACAGCTACAACGGTTTTCAATTCTTCCAAAGTAAAAGTAGGTTCAGAAATGCCTTTGTGCAATCCCCAACGATAATCAGCATATACTTTAATAAGGTCTGCACCATTGCCAATTTGTGTGCGTGTTTCTTTGATCAATGCATCCATCCCATCTGCCTGTGCGGCGCCTCTAACCAGATCATTATCCAGGTTATTCAGTTTTGGTCCGTAACTGCCTGTTGCAACAATGGCTCTTGTTGCAATGATCATTCTTGGCCCGGGAATAATTCCTTTTTCAATTGATGCTTTCAAACCAACATCATCATATCCTGCACCTTCGGTTCCCAAATCACGAACGGTAGTAAACCCTGCTAATAATGTTTTTTTTGCATGAACTACTGCTCTTGCCACACGTTCTGCCCTAGATTCATTCATTACCTGATCATCCCATTTTGTTTCATTGTAAGGATGTAGTAATAAGTGGGAATGGCCTTCTATCAACCCCGGTAACATTGTTTTTCCTTTGAGTTCGATGGTTATGAATAAGCCTCCGGGTTTGATGCTTGCTGCTTCACCTGCCGAAATGATTTTGTTTCCTTTTACCAATACTACCCAATTGTTGTGCATGTTTTCTCCATCAAATACGCGTTCGGGCTTTAAGAGGTAGCTTGTATCTGCTGATTGTGCAATTCCAGCAACTGCCATGAAGAGCACAATTATGAGGGTTAAAATTTGTTTTCTCATGGTCGGATTCTTATCGTGAAGTTAGGGTAAGAAGCCCCCGGGCAAAAAAAATTTGTTTGGAAACCAATTCTCCTGCAAATTTGCACTGCAATGAATCAGATAACAAACAAATATTGGTGGTGGCATACAAACTCCGTTCGGGGATTGTAATGGCATAGCCAGTACTATTTGAATAATATTATTCAGAACCCCGACAGATGATGTCGGGGTTTTTTGTTATCCAACTCAATCCCGCCTCCCTGGGGAGGGCAGGGTGGGGTAACAAGGGTTTTAAAAAATATTCGGAGGATTTTTATGAAGAAAATAGAACTACAAACCCAATGCAGGAAAATGCTCGCCGATGTATTCACACCGGTAAGTATTTACCTGCGTATCCGTGACCGTTTTCGCGATACGGTTTTACTGGAAAGTACCGATCACCATGTTGCTGAAAACAGCTACTCATTCATCGGTATCAATGCGATCGCGGGAATTGAGATCAGTTCGGCAAAAAGTATTGAATTCAAACTGCCTGGTCAAAAACCGGAGCGTGTAGCTATCAATGATCTGGCAGAAGTGCCTGGACAGTTATGGTCTTTCATGCAGAATTTCAATGTGCATGCGCCATCAGTCAAAGAAGGAAAATTTGCACAAGGATTATTTGGGTATACAGCGTTTGATGCCGTACAATTCTTTGATACCATTTCATTGACCAAAGCAAACAGCACTCAACCTGCAATTCCTTTGATGCGCTATCGTTTATACCAGTATGTGATCGCATTCAATCATTTTAAAGATGAATTATACATCTGTGAGAACCTGATACCGGGTATTGAATCTGATCTGGCTGTTGTTGAATCATTGATCAAGAGTAAAGATGTTCCGGTGTTCCCTTTCAAAGTAAAAGGAGAAGAGACTTCGAATATGACGGATGAAGCCTATAAAGACATGGTTCAAAAAGGTATCCAGCGTTGTATGCGTGGCGATGTTTTTCAGATTGTTTTAAGCAGGCGTTTTCAGCAAAGTTTTACGGGAGATGAATTTAATGTTTACCGATCGCTGCGAAGCGTAAATCCTTCACCTTATTTATTTTTCTTTGATTATGGCGATTATAAACTGATGGGTTCTTCACCGGAAGCGCAACTCATCATTCAAAATGGCAAAGCCGTTGTTCACCCCATTGCCGGAACATTTAAGAGGAGCGGAGATGATGAGATCGATCAGCAAATGGCAGAAAAATTACTGAAAGACGCCAAAGAAAATGCAGAACATGTAATGCTTGTTGATCTTGCCCGTAATGATCTGAGCCGTGCCTGTGATGATGTGGTGGTCACTCATTATCGTCAGGTTCAATACTACAGTCATGTGATTCATTTGGTGAGCGAAGTAACCGGTAAAGTGCGTAAAGACCAGAATCCATTTGAACTACTCGCCAAAACATTTCCTGCCGGTACATTAAGTGGCGCACCAAAATTTAAAGCCATGGAAATTATTGATGATTATGAACCCACAGCCAGAAGCTATTACGGTGGTGGTATCGGTTTTATGGGTTTTGACGGAAGCTGTAATCACGCAATCATGATCAGAACATTTTTGAGCAAGAACAATACACTTGTTTATCAGGCTGGTGCAGGGGTGGTAGCCGCCAGCGTTCCTGAAAGTGAATTGCAGGAAGTGAATAATAAATTAAATGCTTTGAAAAAAGCGATTGAAGTAGCAGAGGGTATTTAGTTCATAGTTCATGGCCAATGGCTCATGGTAAGAAATATAACAATATGAAAATTTTAGTTTTTGATAATTACGATTCGTTTACATACAATCTGGTTCACCTGGTTGAAAAGATCACTCATACAAAAGTAGATGTTTTTCGGAACGATGAATTACCGATGGAGAAAGCGAAGGAATATGATAAGATCATTCTGTCACCCGGCCCTGGTATTCCTTCTGAAGCCGGTATGTTATTACCCTTGATCAAAGAATATGCTTCCACAAAATCTATACTGGGCGTGTGTTTGGGGCACCAGGCTATTGGTGAGGCTTTTGGAGGTACGTTAACGAATTTATCTACGGTGTATCATGGAATTGCAACACCAATTTTAGTTAGAAGTGAGGAGTCTGGAGTTAGGAGTCCATTATTTGATGGATTGCCGGATACAATAGAAGTGGGGCGTTACCATAGTTGGGTGGTTGATGAAAATAATTTTCCTGAAGAGCTTGAAATCACTGCAAGGTCTGAAAATGGATTTATTATGGGACTGCAGCATTTGAAATATGATATTCAAGGTGTTCAGTTTCATCCGGAAAGTGTGTTAACACCATTGGGAGAAAAGATATTATCAAATTGGTTGAAAAAATAGTTGATAGGGTGCAGAACTAAAATATCAATGGAATAAATTAAAAAGACGATGAAAAAGATTTTGCAATATTTGTTCGAATACAAAACTCTATCCCGCGATAAAGCGAAAGAGGTTTTGCTGAACATGTCGCGCGGACAATACAATGAAAGTGAAATGTCAGCCTTCATCACAGTATTCCTCATGCGTAGCATTACTATTGAAGAACTTCAGGGTTTTAGTGATGCATTACTGGAACTATGTGTGAAAGTAGACCTTGACGATCATAAAGTATTGGATATAGTAGGTACAGGAGGTGATGGGAAAAACACTTTCAATATTTCAACATTGTCATGTTTTATAGTAGCCGGTGCCGGACAAAAAGTGGCCAAACATGGTAATTATGGAGCAAGTTCCATAAGCGGCGCATCCAATGTAATGGAACAGCTGGGCTATACTTTTAAGAATGATAATGAAAGGTTGAAGAAAGAACTGGAAGCAGCCAATATCTGTTTTCTACACGCACCCTTGTTTCACCCTGCTTTGAAAATTGTTGGACCCATCCGTAAAAATTTAGGAGTGAGAACTTTTTTCAACATGCTGGGACCAATGGTAAATCCTGCATCTCCGGCATATCAATTGGTGGGGGTGTATAATTTGGAGATGGCACGTATCTATAATTACCTTCTTCAGCAAACAGGTAAATCATTCACCATCATTCATAGTCTGGATGGATATGATGAGATCTCACTCACCAACGATACCAAAGTGATCACCAATGAAGGAGAAAGAGTGATGACCCCTGAACAATTAGGCAAACGTATGGTTACTGCAGAAGATATTTATGGTGGTAATAGTGTAGAGGAAGCTGCAAAGATTTTTAAGAAGATCATTAAAGGAGAAGGTAGCTGGGCACAGAACGCCGTGGTACTGGCCAATGCAGCCATGGCATTGCAATGCACCGGTAATTATAAAAATTATGAGGATGCTTACCATGCTGCAGTAGATAGTTTGGAAAGCGGCAAAGCCAATCAGGCATTACAAACCTTAATCAGCTTACAGTAATGAATATTTTAGATACCATCATCGCCCATAAAAAAATAGAAGTTGCTGAGCGTAAGCAAAAAGTTTCTGTTGCAGCATTGGAGAAGGGAAAATTCTTTGCCAATCAAACGCTTTCGCTGAAGTCTTTTTTGTTGGATGAAAATAAAACCGGCATTATTGCCGAATACAAAAGAAAATCACCCAGCAAAGGAATCATTAATAACAATGCCACAGTTGAAGAAGTAACTACAGCCTATGCAAAATATGGCGCATCAGGAATATCTGTTTTAACGGATACCCATTTCTTTGGAGGATCATTGGATGACCTGCTGGCTGCTACCATTAATGAAGTGCCTTTATTGCGTAAGGATTTTATGATTGATGAATACCAACTCATAGAAGCCAAAGCCCATGGTGCTGAAGTGATTCTTTTAATTGCGGCCTGTTTATCTCCCAATGAAGTAAAAACGATGGCAGCCACCGCAAAAAGTCTGGGATTGGAAGTATTGCTGGAAATTCACAACGATGAAGAACTGGAACATATTTGTGATAAAGTAGATCTGGTAGGCGTAAACAACCGTAACCTGAAAACATTTGAAGTTAGTATCGAAACCTCACTCGGTCTTATTAACAAAATACCCAAAGAAAAGCCCGCTGTTGCAGAAAGTGGCATCAGCGATGTGGATACTATTGTAACTTTACGGCAGGCAGGTTTTAAAGGCTTTCTCATTGGCGAGAACTTTATGAAACAGGCCAGCCCTTCGATTGCTTTTGCTGATTTTGTAAATCAACTAAAAGCAAAATAAAATGCGTATAAAAGTTTGTGGCATGACAAGTGCAGAGCAGGTTATGCAGCTTGACGAAATGGGAACAGAATTTGCCGGGTTTATTTTTTATCCCAAATCACCGCGCTATGTGTACAAATTTATGCCGCGCCCTGAAATCAAAAAGATCAAGGGAAAAGGCATCAATAAAGTAGGTGTATTTGTAAATGCGCCGGTTGAAGAAGTTTTGCAGGCGGTGGATGATTGCGGTCTTTACATTGTTCAATTACATGGTGATGAAACTCCGAGGTATTGTGAGAAGATCGCTAATTATGTAACGGTGGTAAAAGCTTTTCGCTTACGTGAAGACGATAATATTTTATGGAAAGTAAAAGACTACCGCGACATTGCTGATATGTTTCTTTTTGATACAGAAGGCGCTGGGTACGGTGGAACAGGAAAAAAATTCGACTGGAATGTATTAAAAGGACTGAACATTGGTAAACCCTTTTTTCTGAGCGGAGGAATCGAACCTGATGATGCAGAAAAACTAAAAGAATTATTATTAGACCCCGTAGCGAAAGATCTTTTTTCGATAGACGTGAACAGTAAGTTTGAAACATCTCCCGGAGTGAAGGATATGGATAAACTTAAAGAGTTTATCGCAAAAATAAAGCAGATTTAAAAAATCAGATATGACAACCACTCAAACATACCAGCAACCCGATTTGCAAGGCTATTACGGAAAATTCGGTGGAGCCTATATTCCCGAAATGCTGCACCGAAATGTGGAAGAATTAAAAGCCAGGTATCTCGATATTATGTATGAACCCTCTTTTCAAAAAGAGTTTCAACTATTGTTAAAAGATTATGTGGGAAGGCCAACGCCATTATTCCTCGCTGAAAGATTGAGTAAGGAATTCAATGCGTCTATTTATTTGAAACGGGAAGACCTTTGTCATACCGGTGCGCACAAGATCAACAATACCATTGGGCAGATCTTGCTTGCCCGGAAGTTGGGTAAGACACGCATCATTGCTGAAACCGGGGC
>CANBSW010000081.1 GCA_947372235.1 Chitinophagaceae bacterium
CTAAGCAGCACTACGTGATTGTTTCTGTTTTCTTTTCTCTGCATAAGCTGTAGCCGCTTCTCTTACCCAGGCGCCATCTTCCCATGCTTTTTTTCGTGTTTCCAATCTTTCTTTGTTGCAGGGGCCATTACCTTGTACTACCTGCCAGAATTCATCCCAGTTGATCTTGCCAAAATCGTAATGAGCCCTGGCTTCGTTCCATTTCAGATTATTATCAGGTATGGTAAGGCCTAATATTTTTACCTGCTCTGCACATACATCAATAAATTTTTGTCGCAATTCATCATTGGTAAAGCGTTTGATCTTCCATTTCATGCTGAGAACAGTGTTGGGGCTTTCGTCATCTTTTGGTCCAAACATCATTACACTGGGCCACCACCAGCGGTTTAGTGCGTCCTGTGCCATGCGACGTTGTGCTTCTGTGCCTTTGCTGAGGGTTAATAAAATTTCAAAACCCTGGCGTTGGTGAAAACTCTCTTCCTTACAAACACGAACCATTGCCCGTGCATACGGACCAAAACTGCTGCGGCATAAAGGAACCTGATTCATAATAGCAGCGCCATCTACCAACCAGCCAATGGCACCAATATCGGCCCATGATAAAGTAGGATAATTAAAGATGGAAGAATATTTGGCTTTGCCTGAATGCAGTTGCTCATACATTTCATCCCGACTGATGCCTAATGTTTCTGCGGCAGAATATAAATACAATCCATGACCAGCTTCATCCTGAACTTTCGCAATCAGTATGGCTTTGCGGCGAAGGTTGGGTGCACGGGTTATCCAGTTACCTTCGGGTAACATGCCCACAATTTCGCTGTGGGCGTGCTGGCTGATCTGCCGTATCAATGTTTGACGATATTTTTCAGGCATCCAGTCTTTCGGCTCAATCCTGATCTCCTTATCGATCTTATCCTGAAATATCTCTTCCAGATTTTTCTCCATGTAAAAAGATTACAGCTCAAAAATAAGAAAAGAAATCATTGATGCTAACAAATGTTAGCGTTTTATTGATTTGGGTTTTTGCGTTTTGTTAGTTTGTTTAAGAAGGATTGAAATTGATCGATCGCCTGCAGAACAAGGTTTGTACATTGCATCTATGAAAAGAATAGCTACTTTATTGTTCATCAGTCTTTTTGCTTGTGTGGAAATATATGCCCAAGCAGGTTTATTACCATTTCAAAAGGAAATAGATGCTTTTAAAAAACGCGATAGCCTGCAGATGCCTGCAAAAAATTCTATTTTACTGATAGGAAGCTCTTCTTTTACCAAATGGACGGATGTACAAAACTATTTTCCGGAATATCCGATATTGAACAGAGGATTTGGTGGATCAAGTTTGCCTGATGTGATCCATTATGTGAATGATATTGTTTTCCCTTACGATCCAAAGCAGATTATTGTGTATTGTGGAGAGAATGATATTGCCGCTTCTGATACGGTTACTGCCAAAATGGTTTTACAACGTTTTGAAAAATTATTTTTTCTGATCCGCAGTAAACTAAAAAAAGTTCCCGTAGCATTTATTTCTATCAAACCCAGTCCAAGCCGTTGGAAATTTGAACCGGTAATTTTAGAAGCCAATAGCCTTATTACAAAATTCTTAAGAAAACAACCCAAAACAAGTTTTATAAACGTGCATGATGCCATGTTAAATGCAGATGGATCTGTAAAAGCAGAAATATTTATTGGAGACAAACTACATATGAATGCACAGGGCTATGCGATATGGACGAAAGTGATGAAACCACAGATGGTTAATTAAGAATTAGTAATTAATAATTAAATACCTCTGAAGAAATATTACTCAATTATTAATTCCTAATTCCTAATTCTTAATTAAATACAGGGTTCCATTCTGCAAAATCGGCTGTACAATTTCTCATAAATCGGGATAATATTTTTGATATCAAATCGACAGGCTTGCTGGTAAGCGGATTCTTTCATGGCTGCCAGTTTGGTTTCATCGCGCAGCAGTTCAATGGCATAATTGCTCATGGCGGTTACATCGCCTACATTGGCCATGAAACCTGTTTCATTGTGTATGTTAATCTCACCCAATCCCCCGGCATCTGAGCTTATCACTATGGCTCTTGCTGCCATGGCTTCCAATGCAGCCAAACCAAAACTTTCATATTCAGAAGGTAATAAAAACACATCACTTACGGCCAATATATCTTCCATCTGTTCCTGTTTTCCAAGGAAACGAACATCTTCATCAACGCCCAAATGTCTAACCAGTTCTTCTGCAGCCGGTCTTTCAGGTCCATCACCCACCATCAGTAATTTGGCCGGCATTTCTTTGCGAACGGCGGCAAATATTTTTACCACATCATCCACACGTTTCACTTTTCTGAAATTAGATGCGTGTATGAGAATCTTTTCACCATTGGGCGCGATCACTTTCCGGAAAGCATCAATCGGTTTTTTATTGAATCGGCCTACATCTACAAAATTGTGGATCACTTCTATTTCTTTGTGAATGGCGAATGATTTGAATGTTTCATCCTTCAAATTCTGCGAAACGGCAGTAATTGCATCACTTTCATTAATCGAAAAAGTAACTACCGGTTCATAGGTTTTGTCTTTACCCACCAGTGTAATATCTGTACCATGCAAAGTGGTGATCACAGGAACATTTCTTCCATTCTTTTGTTTTACGATCTGTTTGGCCATGTATGCCGCAGATGCGTGCGGAATGGCATAATGCACATGCAGCAGATCGAGGTCATGGTTGATGATCACGTCCACCATGGTACTGGCCAATGCTACTTCATAAGGCGGATAATCAAATAAGGGATAGGTAGGTACCCTTACTTCATGATAAAAAATATTTGCATTAAATACATTCAACCTAACGGGTTGCTGGTAGGTAATAAAATGAACCTGGTGACCTTCATCAGCAAGTGCCTTTCCTAATTCTGTAGCCAACACACCACTTCCACCAAAAGTGGGATAACAAACAATCCCTATACGCATATTTTATAGTTTGGAGTTTGAGGTTTGGAGTTTGGAGTTGTAGTACATCGATTTCGGATGAACACCAAACCCCAAACTCCAAACCCCAAACAAATATCTCCTGCAAGTAACCATTTTTTCCGCATTTTGAGGTTTCCGTTCATCAAGGTTGTTGAAACAACACAAATAGTTAACTTTAGCACTATGAAAAAAATACTCCTCGCCCTGATAGTATTGCCTTTTTTGTCTAAAGCCCAGTCTGCGGATGAAGCTACTATCAAACAACTTTCAGATGAGATCTTGCGTAATGGCAAAGCTTACGACTTACTCCATCAACTAACCAAAGATATTGGTGGCCGTCTTGCAGGTTCACCACAGTTTGCAAAAGCTGTTCAATGGGGTAAAGTTACCATGGAGCAAAATGGTGCCGATAAAGTATACCTGCAGGAATGTATGGTACCCCATTGGGTAAGAGGTGGAAAAGATAAAGCTGTTATTACAGAAATAGACAAAAAGAAAGCAACCCAAACCTTGGATGTACTTGCTTTGGGAAATTCTCTGGGAAAAGGAACCGTTTTAGCAGAAGTACTGGCTATTGATGATTTTGCTGAATTGGAAAGAAGGAAAGAGGAAGTGAAAGGGAAGATCGTTTATTATAATCATGGATTTGATCCTACTAATATCAAACCTTTTATTTCTTACGGACAAACCGGACCATACCGTGGAGCTGGTCCAAGCCGCGCTGCCAAATACGGCGCAGTAGGAGTGATGATCCGTTCACTTACTGAGTCTGTTGCCAATGATCCACATACGGGGGCAATGCGGTATAATGATTCTTTTCCTAAGATACCTGCCATTGCCGTAGGACCAAGAGATGCGGATGCAGTTTGGGAACTTAGTAAAAAATCAGGTTTTAAAATGTCGATGACAACCAATGGACATTTTCTTCCCGATACCATCGGGCATAATGTAATTGCAGAATTGAAAGGAACAGAATTTCCGGATCAGTACATCACCGTTGGTGGCCATCTGGATAGCTGGGATGTAAATGAAGGAGCCATGGATGATGGAACCGGCGTAGTACATACCATTGAGATCATGCGGGCTATGAAAGCCATTGGTTATAAACCCAAACATACCATCCGTTTTGTTTTGTTTGCCAATGAAGAAAATGGTTTGCGTGGCGGAACAAAGTATGCCGAAGAAGCTAAAGCAAAAGGAGAGAAACATGTTTTTGCTTTAGAGAGCGATGCAGGTGGATTCACCCCAAGAGGTTTTTCAATACAGGGAAACACAGCTCAAATGACAAAACTGAGAAGCTGGTTGCCTTTGTTATCTCCTTATGGTGCATTTGAATTTACAACTGATGGTGGTGGAGCCGATGTAAGCCCTTTGAACAGAACATTTGGAATTCCGGTGGGTGAATTAAATCCTGACCCACAACGTTATTTCGATCTGCATCATGCAAGAAGCGATGTGTTTGAAAATGTACATAAACGCGAATTATTATTAGGAGCAGTTAACATGGCTGCATTGATTTACCTTGTAGATAAATACGGTTTATAATGAAAAAGATAATCTGGTCAATATCTGCAATTCTGATAGTTGCCTTATTCATTTTTGGATACTGGAGATATTATTTTGTGCTGGCAGATGGAACACAGGCAGGCACTTTAAATATCTTTCAAAAAAAAGGGATCATTTTCAAAACCTATGAAGGAAAAATTATTCTGAGCGGATTTAAAGCCAATGTACAGAGCAATGAATTTTCTTTTAGTGTACTCAAAGAAGATGTAGCGCAGCAATTATTAAAAGTATCCGGCAGAGAAGTAAATATTCATTACAAACAATATTTTGGATCTCTTCCGTGGAGAGGCATGCAGAAATTTATTGTGGATAGTATTTACGAAGTGAGAGGGGTGGCGGGGGAATCTATTATAAAAGCGAAATGATTTTTTGTGAATGGCGAATAGAAAATCTTATTCAGCATTGCGCATTCCCCATTCATGATTTTCTTACGCGTGTATCAAAAAAATCGCCAGCCGCTTATGAAAATCCGGCACTTGTTGTTTCCAGTTTTTGATGGTTTGTGTGCGGATGGTTTCTGATGGTGCGGTAATATCTACGGCAATACAAAAGTGTGTTTCTTCTTTGCAGGTTTCTATTACTTCTTTGATAATGGGATTATTACGGTAAGGGGTTTCTATAAAGATCTGTGTACAATCCCTTTTTTGAGAATCGGCTTCCAGTTCTTTCAATTTCTTTTTTCTTTCCAGCGAATCGATCGGCAGATAGCCATGAAACTGAAAACATTGTCCGTTCATACCACTGGCCATTAAGGCAAGGAGGATGGAGCTTGGCCCTACCAAAGGTTTTACAATAATGTTTGCCTGCTGCGCTGCCTGAACCAATACCTGTCCGGGATCAGCTATACCGGGGCAACCTGCCTCACTGATGATACCGATATTTTTTCCTGATTGAAGTATTTGAATGAACTGCTGTTTTACTTCCTGTTCTGCTTTATGGATAGCGAACCATTGGTAATCATCAATCACCATTTCTCTCCAGATCTTTTTTAAAAAACGACGGGCGGTTTTTTCATTCTCTACAAAAAATGCCTGACAATCTTTTACAGCATCTAAGATATAAGCCGGAATGGTTTCCAAACCTTCTTCATGTAAAACGGTAGGTATCAGGTAAACTTTGCCGGAGCTCATGTTGTAATTAGTTAACTATTGATATTATGCTTCTCTCTGCGACCCCCCCCGCTCTCTGCATCTCTGCGGTGAAAAAGCCTAACGTAAATAAACTATCCGAAAGCTAAAATATCTTTCACCGCAGAGAACAGGAGTTCGCAGAGTTGACCGCAGAGATCTTATTTTTCACTTTGTTTCAATGGATACATACTCAAGGTAGCCGCCACAACAGAATAAGCAGGTGCTAATATCCATCCAACGATCGGAACCATATGCATCAGATAAAACACCAAACCATTACCCACTGCCAATCCTTTGTGTGCACCGATAAAAAAGATACTTTCTGCCGGTGTACGTTTGTGTCGTTCCATACTGTAATCCAGCATAGAAAAACCATAATAATAACATTCCACCAAAACAGCCAATATGGGTGTGAGCCAACCAATGATGGGTACTAAGCTTAACAATAAAATAGACAATGTATAAACCGTTTGCCATAAACTATTTCTTCCGGCAATGATGATGCCCCGTTTCATATCCTTCAATAACTGAGAAAAACTGAATGGATATTCTTTGCCTTCAATAATAGCTTCTGTTTTTTCGCTCAGGTACGCAAACAGTGGAGAACCTACAATAAGGAAAATGTATTTGAAAAGAGAGAAATAAAACAGCAATAAGATCAGCCATAATA
Source organism: Chitinophagaceae bacterium (assembly GCA_947372235.1). Lineage (GTDB taxonomy): Bacteria > Bacteroidota > Bacteroidia > Chitinophagales > Chitinophagaceae > Sediminibacterium. The sequence continues at coordinate 6,346 of CANBSW010000081.1, forward strand.
AAAGGCTTCCCATAATAAAAAGAAACCCCAGAAAACTGCTGTTGATCTTATTCAACCAGCTGCTTAAACCGGTTTTCAAACTCATCCATTCAATAAAGTCGCTTGAAGTATTTTTGAAAAAATACATTCCCACAATGAACAGGGTAGTATATAAAATACCGGGTATCAATATCCATTTCCACAGTTTATGTTGTTTAATAAACCGATGGGCCTGGAAAAATGCCTGTATGGCTATGATCATTTCTTTCAGCACTATGGGGGGATTTAGGTTGGCGAAGTTAACACATTCGTTAGTTTTATGGGTATGAAAGCTATAACGCTCCTGCATTCACATAAATTGCCCTTGTTATTCTACAGGCAGGATAATGTTTGCAAAATAGCCAAACAGCTGATCGGTAAGGTACTTGTAACCTATTTTGATGATACACTTACGGCTGGCAGGATTGTAGAAACAGAAGCATATAATGGTATTACAGACAAAGCCTCTCATGCATTTGGTGGTCGAAGAACCAACAGAACAGAGATCATGTTTGCAGCAGGTGGGGTTTCATATGTGTATCTCTGTTATGGCATTCATCATTTATTTAATGTGGTAACCAATGAGGCTGATGTTCCACATGCAGTATTGATCAGGGCTTTGGAGCCAATACATGGAATTGAACAGATGTTGCAAAGAACCAAAAAATCCAAACCCGATTATTCTCTTACCCGTGGGCCAGGCAATGTTTCAAAGGCAATGGGGATTGACAGGCATTATACAGGAGTAAGCCTTTTGGAAAATGATTTATTTATAGCGGATGATGGCTATACAATCAAACCTTCACAAATAATAACTACACAAAGAATTGGTGTTGATTATGCAGAAGAAGATGCATTGTTGCCGTATCGGTTTATTTTGAAAGACAATCCTTATGTGAGTGGTAAAAGATCTTGAAATCTTTTGCCACAAAAACACTAAGTAAAGGAGCGCAAAGATTTTTTATATTTAGGATGGGCTCACAAAAACAGGCAAAATGAAAAATAAGACAATTGGCATTTTAAGTTTATCAATTTTATTGAATTTTTCTTTAATGGCGCAGGAAGGTAAAATAATCCGTTTTACTTCTTCGAATGCTATGTTCCCGGATACTGCCAGGGCTAAGGGCCATGATTATAATGGCAAACATTATGAGGCAGCTGTAAATTATTCTGACAGCAGCATATTGATTTATGTACCTAAAAATTTCACTCCCAAAGAGAAGATCAATCTGGTATTTTGGTTTCATGGCTGGGGAAATAATATTGATACAGCTATGAAACAATTTGAATTATTACAGCAGTTTGATGCATCGGAAAGAAATGCTGTTTTTGTTTTTCCGGAAGGTCCTAAAAATGCACCTGATAGTTATGGTGGTAAACTGGAACAGCCAATGGTATTTCAGGCATTGGTAAAAGAAGTGGCAGATAAATTAGTAAAGAACAGAATCACAAAAAACAGATCAGTTTTTTCTTTGGGTGATTATACGATTTCACTTGCGGGGCATAGTGGTGCTTATCGTGTGATTAGCCGGATCATTAACCAGTCTCCGGTTAACGAAGTGATCTTATTTGATGCGATGTATGGTGGTAACGATGCATATTTCCAATGGATTGCTGTTCCTGAACACAGGTTCATCAATATTTATACAAAAGAGGGCGGAACCTTTGATAACAGCCATTTTATCATGAATAAACTCAGCGATTCACTGCATATACCAATTGTATCATTGAATGAAGAAGCACTTACGGAAACGATATTAAAAAACATGCAAAAATTATTTATTTACAGCAGTGTTGGACATAATGAAGTAATTACCAATAACCGAAATTGGGAACGATTTCTGAGGAAAACACCTGATAAATAAGCGTACAAATACGCTATGTAAGAAAAAATATTCTTTTTAGATTTCCGCTTAAAAAATGGTATGCGAAAATCTAATCAAACGTACCCCGCCAGAATTGTAAACCGGATATTTTATATCAGGATGCATAAAGTAATGTTCGATTTTGACCTTGCTGAAATGTATGGTGTAGAAACACGTGTTCTTAAACAGGCAGTGAAAAGAAACAGCGACCGATTTCCGAAAGATTTCATGTTTACACTAACTAAAAAAGAGTGGATGGAGGTTATCACAGATTGTGATAACCTTGTAAGACAAAAGTACTCACCTTCTTTGCCGATGGTATTTACAGAGCAGGGTGTGTCTATGCTTTCAAGTGTGTTGAAAAGTAAACAGGCATTGAAAGTTAATGTTGCGATCATTCGTGCATTTGTACAAATGCGGTATTTACTGGATGGAAATAAAGAATTGGCAAGAAAAGTAAACGATCTTGAAAAAAAGTATGATGGCCAATTCAAATTTGTATTTGAAGCGATCAAAAAACTAATACATCAAAAGCTGGAACCCAGAGAAAGAATAGGATTCAAAAAAGACATTTTATAAAAGGAGCTTATCACAATTTGTGATAAGCTCCTTTTATAAATAATGAATTTTAGATAACAATCACTTTCTTGTAAACGCTGTTGCTCTGCAACTTTTCGGTAAAAATGTTCCAGTGTAGTAAGTGGATTAAATCAAATCTTTTCTTCACCACAGAGAACAGGAGATGCAGCATTTACGCAGAGTAGCTTCGCCATTTTAATAGCAGCCTGCTTTAGGGATACACTGTTGAATAAAGTGATACAGCACAAGTGTGCGACGCAAAAAAGTTGAATAGAAATAATCAGCCCAACGAAAAAATCGTACAAAAAAATCTGCGCAATCCGTGATCAAAACTTAGGACAATTCACCGGCCTGTCTGTAGAGGGTCTGTGTACAAAGATGAGTGACAACTCAAAGCCACCTCTGTTAAGTGCAGCTGTTTTTAAAGTAGAACTTGTATAATCGTAAGTAAGTCCTAAACGAAAATCATCAAATTCCAAACCGAGGTAGGGAATAATGGCATCATTAAAACGCATCCAGCTTCCAAAATAAAAACTGGTGGGTTTGGGTGCATCGGGTTGTGCATTCAATTGAATGGCGGCGCCGATCATGGTTTCTGAAGTACCGCCCTGAAACATTTGCAGTGCACTCATATGGAGCGTTGTAGTTTCACCGATTGGAAAATATCCTCCGCCATGAAAAGTAGTTCGGGGAGAAAGTACATACTGCGCTCCCGTAAAACTCTGCTGCGGCCGGTTAATATGATACATACTCACCCCGAAATAATAATTGTTTCTGTCGGATGAACTTCCATTGTACAATAAACCTGCATTCACATCCACATAACTGGATTTGAGTGTTGAGGCATTAAATACTTCAGAAGTAACACCTGTAAAACCAGAACTGGTCAATTGGTCTTCAAATGTAAGGTTTGCGGTATTGATCAACATATTGGCATAAGTAACCTGAAAACCTGCACTTAATTGATTGATACCTTCTTCATCAAGTCCTTTATGATAAGCAGTAGAGATACCTGCATAATTGAATTTTACTGCACCTCCTGCACTGTTATCATTGTATCCCATAAAACCAATACCCCAATTATCATTATTGGGAATCCTGCCTTCAAGAATATGAAAATCAGCCGAAACAGTAGCAGTAGTAAAAGGTGAACTATTGATGGACGGCCACTGGTTACGATAATTACCAGCAACACGGTAATTGCCAAAGAATTTTCCGGTTAATGCCGGGTTTAATGTAAGCGGCGATGAGAAGAACTGCGAAAAATGCGGATCCTGTGCCAGGGCATTGCCCAGCATCAAACTTAAACAGCTTAACAGTATCAGTTTACGTATTCCCATCACAGAAATTCGAATTTAAGTTAATCTTCGGATGTTGACGGGGCTTATTACAAAAAATTATAGGTGTGTTAACGTATCGTTTATGACAGTAAACGGTTAAGCCTGCATTTTGGTACCAAAAGCAAGGTCACCTGCATCGCCCAATCCGGGAACAATGTAGCCTTTGGCAGTCAATTCATCATCTATATCGCCACACCAGATCTTGATATTATCGCCACATTCCCTATGTATGAATTCAATACCCACTGTACATGCAATGGCCACTACTACATGAATTTCTTTAGGATTTCCCTCTTCTTTCATGTACTGGATCGTTTTTACGATAGAAGCACCCGTAGCCAGCATAGGATCACAGATAATAATGATCCGGTCTTCCAATGAAGGGCAGCTCATATATTGAAGATCGATCTCAAAAGTTCCGTCGCGGTGATGTTTGCGGTAGGCGGAGATGAAAGCATTATCGGCTTTATCAAAATAATTCAGCATACCATTGTGCAATGGCAGCCCAGCCCTTAAAATAGTAGCCAATACCGGTTGAAACTCCAACACCTTACTTTCATGGGTTCCAAGTGGGGTGGGAATCTCAACTATTTTGGAGGGTAATATTTTGCTGATCTCATAAGCAGCTATCTCACCAATACGCTCCAGGTTACGACGGAAGCGGAGGCGGTCGCCCTGTACATTTACATCTCTCAGTTCAGAAACCCAGTTACTTACCAGGCTGTGTTGTTCGCTTAAATTAACTATCATGTGGTCAGGGAATTACGGTTGCTTATAATGGGTCAAAACTAAATTCTATCGGTTGGAATTGGAAATTTAAGTTTTTGAGGGGAGATTTTGCTCTTAACCGTGTCTCCGTGCCTTTGTGAGAGAAAATTTTTCTCACAAAGGCACGGAGGCACAGTTTTAGTTGCTGAAGTTCTTAACTTATCTATCACCAAATATTTTCTTATTTTAAACGCTGAAACAATCTCTCATGAAAAAAATATTCCTGTTCGCCTGTTTGTTTGTGTTCTTGTTTGCCTGTAATAATGATAAGAAGGACAAAAAGTTTGATACCGAAACCTATGAGAAGGTAAAAGAAACATTGGCGGATAAGGAAAAGAATAATCCTACAAAATTTATTATGGTTAGCGATCATCACCGCAAAAATCTCATCGGGCAAACGGTGGTTATCGGAAACCTTACCAACCGCGCTACCGTTTGCTGGTATAAAGATGTGGAACTGAAATTATCCTTCTATAGTAAAACAGGAGTTAAGCTAGATGAAGGATTAGAAACCGTTTACGAAAATATCGGCCCAGGTAAATCGGTAAAATTTAAAACCAAATATTTTGCACCGAAGGGTACGGATAGTGTGGTGGTGATTGTTACAAAGGCGGTGGGGGATGTGGTTGTTAAATAATTTTTTCAACGCTGAGAACAAGAGTTCGCGGTGATGTTGCAATGATACATTACTCTACGCAAACTCTCCGTGGCTCGGCGGTGAAAAAAAAATTATACGAACTCAAACCTATCCCCATCAAACAAACCCTTATCACTCAACTTCAAATGCGGTATTACCAATAGTGCCATAAAACTCAATGTCATAAACGGTGCGCCTAATTGTGAGCCCAATGATTTTGCCATGGCATCAATAGCTGTGTATGCTTCTGCAACTTGATAACCATCATTAGCACTCATTAATCCTGCAACAGGTAAGCTTAATACTCTTTCTTCATTTGCTGCGCAACAACTTACACCACCCTTTTCTCTGATCACCAGATTGATGGCTTTTACCAAACTTTCATCATCGACACCAACGGCAACAATATTGTGGCTGTCATGCGCAACGGATGAGGCAATGGCTCCTGATGTGAATCCAAAATTCTTGATAAAACATTTGGCAACCGGTGCAGTATGGTAGCGGTTGATCACAACCATTTTCAACATATCCTGCGAAATATCTGTTACCCATTCATCATTGCTTTCTTTTCCGGTTAATTGAAGTCGGTTGGTAATGAGTTGCCCGTCCAATGCTTCTATCACAGGAATTTTTCCATCAGTGGATGGATAATCAGCGATCTTTATTTTAACATCATCCAATCCAATTTCACTACAATCAAACTGGTTAATGGGTGTTGCTGTAACCGATTCGATAAATGATTTTCCATCTTCCGCAACTAATACGCCATCAATATATGTTTGATGTATATTGAAATTGATCAGATCATCCGACACAATAAAATCTGCAGGATCTCCTTTACGCAGTAAGCCAATACTCAGATCATAATGCATAACAGGATTTACACAAGCGGCCCTCACCACATTAAAAATATCATGTCCTTTAGCAATGGCTCTTGCACAGAGTTGGTTCAAATGCCCTGCTACTAAACTGTCCGGATGTTTATCATCGCTGCAAAACATAATCATTCGGGGATGGTCTTCCAGTAATTCGATCAGCGCTTCAAAATTTTTAGCGGCACTTCCTTCACGGATGAGAATCTTCATGCCGCATTCTAATTTATCAACGGCTTCATCCACCGTAAAACATTCATGATCCGTTGAAATGCCTGCTTCAATATATTCTCTTGCCTGTTGTCCGCGTAATCCAGGTGCATGTCCATCTACAGGTTTACCGGCAGCATGTGCGGCGGCAATTTTTTTCATCACTTCGGGATCTTTAAACAATACACCCGGAAAATTCATCATCTCACTCAGGTATTTGATCTCCTCTTTTGCCAGTAATTTTTTTACATCCTCACTATCCAATGCCGCACCGGCTGTTTCAAAAATGGTAGCGGGTACACAACTGGGTGCACCAAAATTAAATTTGAATGGAACCTGCTTGCCGTTCTCAATCATAAATTCAACACCCGCCAAACCGCATACATTGGCAATCTCATGCGGGTCGCTTACTGTACCAACCGACCCATGAACAACAGCCAAACGTGCAAATTCACTCGGTATCAACATGCTGCTTTCTATGTGTACATGGCTGTCTACAAAACCGGGCAAAATAAATTTACCGACTTCTGAAGGCTCATTACCGATTTTAGTAATGGATATAATGGTGCCATTCTCAACAACGATTTCTGCCTGATAAATGGCTTTCTTCCAAACATCTACAAGGTTGCCGGTGATGGTAAATGAAGGGTTTTGCATATACTGTAAACACTTAAATGATTGATAAATTGATGAGTGGCACGAACATAAATAGCCCGAAGCCGTTATATTTGATACTTAATAACAACGAAAGTAAGTATATGAAAAAAATATTCGCCGCTTTGTTTTTTATAGCAAGCGCCCTTTCTGCCCAATCGCAAACTGCTGAAGAGATACTGGCCAAATACGAAACCGCATCCGGTGGCCGTGAAAAATTACAATCCATCAAACAGCTGGAAGTGATCAGTAATTTAAAAATGGGAATGATGGGTTCCAATATTGAACTGCCTCTTACACTGGTGCGCGAACAGGGAAAACTTTTCCGTCGCCAGATTGGTGGAGTGATGGGTTATGGCGATAGCTATACTTTGATCTCCGATACAGCAGGTTTTGTGTACATTCCTGCTCAGCGTGGATTTGGTGGAGGCCGTGGAGGTGATTTTGGTGGTGGTGGTGGTGGATTTGGCGGAGGCAATCCGAATAACCAGCCTACTATTAACAAATTAAAACCAGAAGAACTGGCTGCCGAGCAATATGAACTGGATTCCGAAGGACCTTTTGCCGAATTGGTAAATTCTGCTGCTAAAGGACATACTGCTCAACTGGCTGGTACAGAAAAAGTGAGCAAAGTGCCATGCTTCAAAATAAAAATGACACTGAAAACAGGGCAGGTGGTTACTTATTTTATCGATAGCCAAACCTTTTTGGTTAAACAGGTAGAGGCCACGGGCGATATGGCGCTTAACCTTACCGGTTTTGGAAGTATGATCAAAGCTTTTGGCAGCAGCCTGGGAAAAAACCAGAAAGCAGTTATTGCAGTAAAAGAATACCAGGAAGTGAAAGGCATCAAATTTCCGTTGAAATACACACTCAGTTATGGTCCGATTGAATCTGAAATAGAAAACACTTCAGTTCAGATCAATGAAGGACTGGATGAAAAATGGTATCATGTAAAATAGAATTGGCGAAAACCTGGTATTTCGGTTAAGTTTTAATATAAATGCATTCCATAATCTGGTAAACATAATACCCCTTAATTTATCTCATTCATCAATTCGATTTTTTTGTGTGTTAATTGAACGGTAACTTACTTACCCAATTCAATGCACATGAGAAAATCAATCTTACTATTGCAGGCATTCGTTCTGCTGTCTATTAGTTTATTTGCCCAGAAAAAAGAGAAAGCAAAACCCGCTGCATCGCCTGTTGTTGTTAAAGAAGACAACAGTGATGCTGATCTGTTATCAAAAGTAAAATACCGCCAGATAGGCCCTTTTCGCGGAGGCCGTAGCGGGGCTGTTACGGGCAGTTACAAAAACAAGAACACTTTCTATTTTGGCGGCACCGGTGGCGGCGTTTGGAAAACCAATGATGGTGGCAGCAACTGGAAAAACATTACCGATAAATACTTTGGTGGAACCATTGGCTCTGTGGCAGTTGCTCCGAGTGATGAAACCGTTGTGTATGTTGGTGAAGGAGAAAATACCCTTCGGGGAAATGTGGCAGAAGGTTTGGGTGGTATGTGGCGAAGTGATGATGGTGGTAAGAACTGGCATAACCTTGGTTTGAAAGAAGGCCGTCATATCATTCGCATCATTGTTCACCCAAAAGATCCGAATACGGTTTGGGTGGCAGTAATGGGGCATTTATTCGGACCTAATGAAGAGCGTGGTGTTTACAAAACCACCGATGGCGGAAAAACATGGAAAAAAACATTGTACGTAAATAACCAGACCGGTTGCTCAGATCTGGTAATGGAACCCGGCAACCCCATGGTAATGTATGCAGGTATGTGGCGAGTGATTCGCACACCTTACAGCATGGAAAGTGGCGGTGAAGGAAGTGGCTTATACAAAAGTGTGGATGGTGGAGAAACCTGGACCAGCCTCGCCTCCAAAAAAGGGTTGCCCAAAGGAATCTGGGGAATTGTAGGTGTGGCAATAGCTCCATCCAACACAGATAAAATTTATGCGATCATTGAAAATGCGGCAGGTGGTTTATTCATGAGTGCCGATGGTGGTGATACATGGACACTAACCAGCAGCGACAATAATATCCGCCAGCGTGCCTGGTATTATAGCAAAGTATTTGTAGATCCCAAAAATGAAAACCTTGTGTACTGCCCGAATGTAGAATTCATGCGTAGTCGCGATGGCGGCAAAACATTTCAGGTAGTGAGCACACCGCCACCCCATGGCGATCATCATGATCTGTGGATAGATCCCGAGGATGGTAACCGTATGATCGTTGCAGATGATGGAGGTGCACAGATCAGTTTCGATGGGGCCAATAACTGGAGCAGTATGGCTAATCAGCCTACCGCACAATTTTACCGTGTATCAACTGATAATTCTTTTCCTTACAGAATATTGGGTGCACAACAGGATAACACAACGGTTCGTATTAAAAGCCGTACTTCCGGTGCCGGAATTACAGAAAGGGATTGGGATGTAACTGCAGGTGCAGAAAGTGGGTATGTACAGGCCGATCCATTAAACCCTGATGTGGTATATGGTGGAAATTATGGTGGTCTTTTATCAAGACTCGATCACCGTACCGGCGAAAATCGTAACATCAATGTTTGGCCTGATAACCCAATGGGTGCAGGTGCCGATGGATTGAAATATCGCTTTCAATGGAATTTCCCTTTCTTCTTTTCTCCTCATAACCCCAAACGTTTATATGCAGCAGGTAACCAGTTATTCGTTACAGAAAATGAAGGACAAACCTGGGAAACCATCAGTCCGGATTTAACTACCAATGATAAATCAAGGCAGGTTTCCAGTGGCGGGCCCATCACCAAAGACAATACTTCGGTTGAATATTACTGTACCATTTTTACCGTAACAGAATCTGCATTGGAAAAAGACCTGTTGTGGACGGGTAGTGATGATGGGGTGGTAAGCGTAAGTAAAGATGGCGGTAAGAACTGGGAAAATGTAACCCCACCCGAAGCAGGAAAATGGATGATGTGGAATTGTATTGAAACAGATCCTTTCAAAAAAGGTACTGCCTATTTTGTAGGAACGAAATACAAACTGGATGATTTTGCTCCATACATTTTTAAAACAGAAGACTACGGTAAAACATGGAAAAAAATCACCAACGGAATTGATAATATGCATTTCACACGTGCGATGCGTGCGGATAAAAAACGTTCGGGATTATTGTATGCAGGTACAGAATATGGTATGTATATCAGTTATGATGATGGCGCCAACTGGAAAAAATTCCAGCTGAATTTACCGATCGTTCCAATCACAGATATGACCATCAAAGAAAATGATCTGATCGTTGCCACACAGGGACGCGCATTTTGGGTGATTGATGATTTGACTGTATTGCAGGAAAAAGATGCATCATTACTTAATAAAAACCTGCATGTTTTTACACCCAACGATTCTTACAGAACAGAAGGTGGGGGCAGAAGAGGGGGCGGTGGCCGCGGGCAGTTTGGTGGTGCTCCACAAAATATTGGCGAGAACCCATTGGGTGGTGCGGTGTTTAATTATTATTTGAAAGATGCAAATGATTCGTCCAAAGTATCGATCACTATTTTTGATAAGCAACACAAGGCCGTTAAAACTTTTAGTAAAAATGCAAAAGAGCCTGCAGATAAAATTGATTTCAACAGCGGCATGAACCAGTTTGCATGGGATATGAATTATCCGCCTGCAGAAAGAGTGGAAGGATTGATTTTATGGAATGGGGGAATCGGTTCTGTAAAAGCGGCTCCGGGTAAATACAGTGCCAAATTCAAGTATAATAAAGATTCTGTTGAAGTTTCTTTTGTGATCAAAAAAGACCCGAATTATAAATCAACAGAAGCTGATTATGATGCACAGGTAGAATTTCTGTTGCAGGTAAGAGATAAATTCAGCGATGTTCAAAAAGCGATCAAAAATATTCGTTCATTGCGCACACAAATCAATGATTTTACTGCAAAACTGGAAGGAGATGGTGCCAAAGAAATTAAAAAAATGGGCGATAGTTTAAATAAACAAATGACAACCGTTGAAGAAGCATTATATCAAACCAAATCAAAAAGTGGGCAGGATGTATTGAACTTTCCGATTCGGTTAAATGATAAATTAGCCGGTTTGTATGGCGTTGCTTCAAGCGGTCAGAACCCGCCGAGCAAACAGGCACGCGAAACTTTTGCAGAATTGGGTGGACAATCAGATGTACAATTGGCCAAACTGAAAAAGATCATGGATACAGATCTGAAAGCATTTAATAAAATGATCAATGATAAGCAGCTGCCGGTGATTGGGGTGAAGAATTAAGACATTGATTTTCAGATTAGCGGATTACTGATTGGCGAAATTTTCCCAGTTTGTGATCCGCTTTTTTATTGCCCCCTTGCTTTGCGTGCAAATAATTTTCTCGCAAAGGCGCAAGGGCGCAGTTTTTAGTAGTGTTATTGTACAATGGCTTTATAATAAAAAATAATCCACTAATCCCCCTCTAACAAATCCGGCCTTCTCTCTTTTGTGCGAAGTAGCGATTGTTCATGTCTCCACTCTTCTACTTTTTTGGGATCTCCCTGGATTAGAACAGGTGGCACTTTATCGCCGCGAAAATCGGCGGGCCTTGTGTAAACAGGCGGCGCGAGTAAATTATCCTGGAAGGAATCAAACAATGCAGATGTTTCATCACCTAATACACCGGGAATTAATCGTCCAATCGCATCAACTACAACAGCGGCCGCCAGCTCGCCGCCACTCAACACATAATCGCCAATGGAAATTTCCATGGTCACATATTTCTGGCGGATGCGTTCGTCAATCCCTTTGTAATGCCCGCAAATAATGAGCAGATTTTCTTTCATGGATAAGCGGTTGGCAGTTTGCTGATTAAAAGATTTGCCATCCGGTGTCATAAAAATGATCTCATCATATTTTTTATCTTTCTGTAATTCATCAATGGCATTGGCCAGCGGCTCTGGCATCATTACCATACCGGCACCACCACCAAACTGGTAATCATCTACCTGCATATGTTTGTTAATGGCCCATTTGCGAAGGTTATAGGTATTTACCGTTAACAGCCCTTTTTCACGGGCACGTTTCATGATGCTGTGACTGAAAGGGCTTTCGAGTAAATCGGGTACAACGGTGATGATGTCGATATTCATGCTGCAAAAGTCATGAAAAAAATCAATGAAAACTACCGCTTACAAAACTGAGTTTTTGTTTGCGTTTATCCGGAACAGTTTTACCACCCTTACGTGCGGGACTCCATAAAGGACTTGCGGCAATAACACGAATACCTTCTTTTGCTAATTCGGGATGTACACTATTTGAATTCTCTACTGTGATATTCGTTGTTTTTCCATTTCTGTCAATATCAAATAATACGGTCACAGTTTGTTTTGCAAATTTTTCACCTTTGGGAATTGTAAGGTATTTATAACCCAGTTCGCGATTAAGATTACGTTCAAGGTATAATATCCATAGATGATTTCCACCTGGGAACTGTGCAGGAATTTCAACAGAGCCTTCTGGAAATTCTAGTAGTATACTGTCTTTTTTCTCTTGTGCAGATGAAAAAAGGAATAGGAGGAGCATGCTTAGCAGAAAACAAAAATGTTTCATAAGCTTTGGTATGTAGTACAATCATTCAAATACAAAAGTAGA
>CANBSW010000082.1 GCA_947372235.1 Chitinophagaceae bacterium
CATCGCCAAAACAGAAACGGTTATGCTGACAAGTAGAAGTAGTGTTTTTTTCATTTCAGATAGTTAATAACAATATTGGTTGCCAATAGGGCGCAAAAATAACAGAATTGGCTGCATAACAGTGGTTAAAAATAAGTCAAAACGTGTTGAAGGGGGTGTTATTTGGTAAAAACAAGGGGGAAAAGAGGTAAGTTACCCGATTTGGCAACTACGAATGGATGCATCAGGCTCACAAACTCAGCCACCCAAACCGTGCCCTAGTGCCTCCGTGTGAGAAATAATTTGCACATGGAGGCATTAAGGCACGGTTTTTTGATTCTTAGTATATAACCTCTACAGGTAGTCTGCGGTTATTTTCCCGAAACCTGCTTTATCAACCTATCTTTACAGCCACACATCACTAAATAACTTATTACTATTTTGAATTTTACAGATTTTGGTTTCGACGAAAGGCTTTTGGAAGGTATCGATTCAATGGGCTATGTAACCGCCACTCCGGTTCAGGAACAGGTAATTGTTCCCATTTTACAGGGTAAAGACATTATTGCATCTGCGCAAACCGGTACCGGTAAAACAGCAGCTTTCTTATTACCGGTAATGAATAAAATTCTTACAGAACCCCATGATGAGCACCTGATCAATGCCATGATCATCGTACCCACACGCGAGCTGGCAGTACAGATAGCGCAGGCAATGGAAGGTCTTTCCTATTTTACCAATATCAGTTCTATAGCCGTATATGGCGGGGGCGACGGCACTTCTTTTACCACAGAGAAAAAAGCATTGTCGAGCGGGGTTGATGTGGTAATTTGTACACCGGGCCGTATGATTGCCCACCTGAATATGGGTTACGTAAAAATGCAGGCCGTAAAATACCTGATACTGGACGAGGCAGACAGGATGCTGGATATGGGTTTCAATGATGATATCATGAAGATCATATCTTTTCTGCCCAAACAACGGCAGAACCTCTTGTTCTCTGCAACCATGCCCATGAAAATGCGGGAATTGGCAAGAAAAATTTTACACCATCCTTTGGAGATCAATATTGCCGTATCAAAACCTCCGGAGCAAATTGTTCAGGAAGCATTTGTGGTGTATGAACCTCAGAAGATCCCACTGATCAAAGAAATTTTAAGCAAAAGGGATTTCCAGAGTGTGATTGTTTTCTGCTCCAAAAAAATGAATGTAAAGCAATTAAGCCATGAACTGAAAAGGGCAAGGTTTTCGATTGAAGAGATCCATTCAGACCTTGAGCAGGATCAGCGAGAGCAGGTATTACTCGATTTCAGGAATAAGAAATTAAAGATACTGGTGGCTACTGATATCCTTAGCAGGGGTATTGATATTGAAGACATAGACCTGGTGATTAATTACGATGTACCTAATGACGGTGAAGATTATATACACCGCATTGGCCGAACAGCCCGAGCTGCCAGTGAAGGAACCGCTTATACGTTTGTTACTGAAAGGGAACAGCAGAAATTTGCACAGATAGAAGAATTACTGGGCCATCCGGTAACAAAAGCCCAGGTGCCCGAACAGTTTGGGCCAACACCCGCCTATAATCCAAGACCGGCAAGGCATTCTTCAGGTAGTAGTGGACGTGGAAAATTTCAAGGTGGGAGAAATCAACGAACAGGTGATGGAAAGTTTAACAGGAAATAAAGTATGGTAAGCAAATAGATAGAAAGCAATCCTTTATGTGCAGGAACCAATAGTTAATAAAAGATAAAGGCAAAAAATAACCGTTAAAGGCTAAATAGTTAAAGTAACTATTCAAACTGATAGTTGTATCGTGCAAGTGTATACATACCAGTTGGCTGCAGCTTGTTAAAAATTACCTGAAGGTATTTATTATCAAGATTTACGATCGTATATTGAATACCGCGCCACATAAACCCGTTTTTGGCTCCATTGATCACAACCGGACCAGCATCACCCAGCGAAACATAGGCAGATGAAGATTGTGTGATCTTGGAATCTCCGTTAAAATTGAAATTGATCCTCTGATCGAGCGTTTGTTTATCAATGGTCGTATCTGCTTCCCAATGATAAGTATTGCTGGTATCGATAACATATTTTTCTGCCTTTATCAGTTTCAATCTTTTACCCCCATTCCATAACAATGTAGTAACTGAGTCGGCAACTTTAATAGCCACATTTGACTGGGCGCCATTATTTACAGCCAATGTAAAAATTGTATTCTTATTTAAAGGCCCTGTATCCATGGCACCATATGTAGCAATTTTAACGCCGTTAATAGTAACAACCGTATAATTATTGGTACCGGTAACCAGCCATTTAGCTATTGTGCCATAACCAAATGCTACAAAAGTATCTGTCATGGTAAAACTCTCAATAACTCCCGTAGGTTTATAATCTACTGCAGGAGGCGTAACCGGTGTGGGAGGGGTGGGTTCAGATGATTTTGAACATGAAACAACAAAAAATACCGCCATCATTGCAGGAATGATCCATATTTTATTGTTGAAAAGATATCCTATTTTTTTTGTCATCTCTGGTGTTATTCAATACAAAAACCAGCTAATAAACCTGGATGTTAGCTGTAAATAAATTTTATATATAAAATCAACTCACACTAAATCAATAACAGGCATTTGTATTAATTGTTATTGATTTTCAGATAAACTGATCTCATTTTTGAATCATGTAAAACAACTACAAAATTACAAAGGTAAAACTACAAAAAAATAATCAATATTTAAGCTCAAAACCATATTTAATGCTTTATTAAGGCAGTTTTCGCTTGGTTTTGGACTAAACCAGCCGTTTTATAACCTAAAAAAATCATTCGTATCGTAAAGCTTCAATCGGATCAAGTCTGGATGCTTTTAATGCCGGGTAATAACCAAAAAACACCCCTGTAACGGCACACACCACAAATGAAAGAACCACTGAAGACTGAGAAATCAGGGTTGGCCAGGCCAGAAATACGGTTACCAGCTTAGCAGAAGAGATACCTAAAATAACCCCAATGATGCCTCCAGTGATGCTGATCAGAATAGCTTCGGTTAAAAATTGCAATAAAATATCTATACCCCGGGCTCCTATAGCCATGCGCAATCCGATCTCTTTGGTTCTTTCTGTTACAGATACATACATAATATTCATAATACCAATACCGCCTACCAATAATGAAATGGCAGCAATGGCTGTAAGTAAAACAGTTAGCAACTGACTGGTAGAACTCATGGTACTGATCAGTTCTGCCTGGGTTCGTACCCTGAAATCATCTTCTTCTCCAAAATGTAGTTTGTGGTTTGCCCTAAGCACCACCCCGATCTCTTTTGTGGCTGTATCAGAACTTTTTTCATCTACAGCAGCGGCATAAATAGTTTGTATATGAGTAATGGCCATGATCCGTTTCTGCACGGTGGTATAAGGAGCAAGAATGATATCGTCCTGATCCTGACCAAATGTGTTCTCTCCTTTCTTTTCCAATACTCCCATTACTTTTAAAGGGATCTTATTAAAGCGAATTACTTTACCTACAGGACTTTCTACTCCGTTGAATATATTATCAACAACTGTTTGTCCCAGTAAACATACTTTGCCAGCGGTGGCAACATCATCATCTGTAAAAGCGGTTCCGGAAACCAGTTTCCAATCGCGTATTGTGAGGTAATCCGGACTAACTCCCTGCAATGAGGTTGGCCAGTTGAGAGAGGCATTGATGGCTTGTCCGTTGGTTGATACCGCCGGCGATACATCGGTAACAAAAGACACTTCATTCAAAATACTGGAAGCGTCTTTTACTTTTAGTGTTTGCAAACCACCCGCGCCAACCCTTGCACCGCCACCCGCAGTGCTATTACTAAAAGGACGTATGGTGATCATATTAGAACCCATGCTGGATAACTGGCTGCGTATACTTTGTTTAGATCCTTCGCCAATAGACACCATGGTGATTACAGCGCCAACACCAATGATGATGCCGAGCATGGTAAGTGCGCTGCGCATTTTGTTTCGGGTTAATGCTTTCCAGGCAAGGCCTAAGAGGTTAAAGACATTCATGTTGCTTGTTTTATTTCTTCTGTTTCTTTTTCAACCGGTAACGATGCCAGTGCGTCTTTGGCCGAATGAACATTTTCATTTTTCAGGTCTTTGATCACACGTCCATCTTTCAGTGTAACCGTGCGGCTGCTGAACACTGCGATATCAGGTTCGTGTGTTACAAATACAATTGTCTTTCCCTGTTTACTGTTCAATTCCTGAAACAGCATCATGATCTCGTATGATGTTTTGGTATCAAGATTACCGGTTGCCTCATCGGCCAGAATCATCACCGGCTCATTTACCAATGCGCGGGCAATAGCAACACGTTGTTGTTGTCCGCCGGATAATTGGTTGGGCATATGGTCCATACGATCTTTGAGGCCAACGGCTTCTAATGCATTCATTGCTTTTTCGCGGCGTTGTTTTGTAGGAATATCTGCATTGTAAAAAAGAGGCAGCTCTACATTTTCTATGGCTGATGTTCTTGCCAATAAATTATAAGATTGGAAAACAAAACCAATTTTATGATTGCGGAGTTTGGCCAATTCGTTTCTCGACAATGTTTTAATATTTACACCATCCAGCAAATAGGTTCCTTCGGTGGGAATATCTAAACAGCCGAGTATATTCAATAATGTGGTTTTGCCAGATCCACTACTTCCCATGATGGTTACAAACTCTCCGGCATCAACAGAGAAAGTAATTCCTTTCAATGCTTTAATGGTTTCAACACCCATGATAAACTCACGTTTGAGATCATTAATATCGAGAATCTTGTTTGGCATTCGTGATAACTATTTTCTGGTCAGTATGTTAATTAGGCCTTCGTCCACCACCACCGCCACGTGTTGGTACAAATGGACTTTTTGCAGCTTTGGCTGCATCTTTGGTAAGCACTTTCTTATAACCGGTGATCACTTCATCACCTTCCTGTAAACCGGATATAACCTGTACAACAGTTTTATCATCCAGTCCGGTAATCACTGCTTTACTATAAATAGTTACACTGTCTTTTTTTATCCAAACCAGCCCTTTTGAAATTTTTATTCCGGCACTATCCTGTGAATTATTTATTTTCTTTTCGCGGTTCCTTCTCCCGGATCTTCTAACAGGAACGGTTGACAGATCGAGGTGAAATTTTTCTGCTAATAAAGAATCGGGTGTAAAATTTAATGCGGCTGCAGGAATGAGTAATGTATTGTTTACTTCTTTTGTATAAATAGTGATATTGGCTGTCATACCCGGTTTCAATTTCATATCAGCATTAGGGGCATCAATGATGGTTATATAAGTAACTACATTGGCAGATACAGATGAGCGAAGTCGGATGTCTTTAACTGTTCCCGAAAAAGTGTCTGACGGGAAAGCATCTACCGTAAAAACGGCACGCTGGCCTTTTTTTACTTCACCAATATCCGCTTCATCAACCGAGGCCTGCACCTGCATTTTGGTAAGATCTTTTGCAATACTGAAAAGGGTTGGAGTGTTTAAACTGGCTGCAACGGTTTGTCCTTCGCTTACACTTCTTGCCAACACGGTTCCATCAATGGGTGAATAGATGTCAGTAAAACTCAGGTTCTTATTGGCTGTTTTTAGTTGAGCAGAAATTGCGGTTACATTTTCTTTTGCTGATTTTAGCAGATAAGTTGCTGTTTCCTGTTCTGCCTTGCTGATGGCACCTAATGTGTAAAGTTTATCCTGCCGATCAAAATTACTTTTCTGGTATACTACATTGGCAATTGCGTTTTGTAAGGAAGCATTGTATTGCTGTACCTGTGCCTGCATGATAGATTTATCAATGGTTGCCAGTAATTGTCCTTTTTTAACGGGCGAATTAAAATCGGCATATACTTTTTGAATAGTGCCCGAAACCTGACTACCCACAGCAACCGTATCAACAGGTTGTAATGTTCCTGTTGCCGTAACAGAATTGGTTACATTACCAAATTGTACTTTTTCTGTTTGTAAAATAATTACCTCATCTGCTTTTTTGAATTTCCAAAACCACACGGCAACACCCGCAAGAATGAAGGATAAGATAATGATGATCCATTTATAATTTTTCATTTGTATATAATAATTAAAACTGTACCGGAGTACCCATATAAAATGTATAGATCGTATGATATAATGCTACCCTGTATTTTGCTTGTGTAAATAATTGTAAGGATTGTATATAAGCATTTTTTTGAACCAGCAACTCAACCGTATTCAACCCACCAAGTAATAATTGTTCATTACTGATGCGGTAGATCTCTTCATACGTTTTGAGTTGAATTTCTGCAGAGATAAATTGTGCCTCAGCATTTTGCAGGTTGAGGTAGATCTGTTCAACCTGTTGATTCAGGATTGTTTTTGAATCGTACAAATTCAGTTTCGCCTGCTTCAAAAAAATATTTGCTCTGTTGATATTGCTTCTGTTTACCCGTCTGCTGTAAATAGGAATGCCCATGGTAACACCAAGCGACTGGTAAAAATTATTGCCAATCTGATTCAAATAAAAATCTCCTTGATTTCCGGAATATCCTGTTGACAATGCAGCGCCCGCACTCACGATGGGTTTAATGGCTGCTTTGGTTTTTTCGAGTTCTGTTTCAGACAATTGAATGAGTATGTTTTTATTTTTGATCTCAGGTCTTGTTTGAATGGCTATATCCTGTGCCTCGGATAATTGGGTAGCATTTTGTTGAACAGGAATAACTGCAGGTGCGCTTGCTATAAATTGATAAGAAGAAGGTAGTAACAGGAATTGTTTTACAATAACCGTATTCAATTTGAAATTACTGGTTGCATTAACGAGGTTATATCGGTCGGTAGCAGTTTGTGCATCAAGCAATAAAAGATCTTTTCGGGCAAGGGCACCGGCATCGAAACGTTGTTGTCCTTGTTTTAACTGACCTGTTGAGGTAGTTAGTACCGCCTCCAACGAAACCATGATCTCACGGGCCAGCAGAATATTGAAGAAAGCCTGTGTAATACTGAGTGTAAGGCTGTTCTCTGTTTCCTGCAGACTGAGGTTTGCTGATTGTAATAAAAACTGTTTAGCTCTTATATCATTTTTTAAATAACCACCATTGTAAAGTGTAATGGAAGAATTCAATCCATAATTACTTGAAAAATTTGCTTTTGATCCACCAACAGCGGTATTGGAAGTATTGTTGTTTACCAATGATTGTGAAACAGAACCGGTAAGATTGGGTAGGATGCCTGCTTTTGCCTGCAACAGATCTTCTTCTGCCAACTTAGTACTTAGTCTGAGTGATGCCAGCGAAATATTGTTTTGTTTGGCATATGCGATACAATCTTCCAGACGCCATTGAGCAGGCAAATTGGTTAATAGTGAATCCTGTGCTTTCAATAATGAGTAACTGAAAAGCAGTAATACGAAGAAAAAAACTGATCTGGACATGCCCTGAAAAATTGATGATCCGCTGAGCTGTTAGCCGGGTTAAAACGAATCACAAAGTTGAGAATAGAGCATCCGGCACTTGTTACATTGTAAACTGAAATAGTTGCAGGATTCACGGATAGCCTGATCGGGAATGTTTTGTTTCTGAGTGATATCGGGAAAACCTTATATTAAGTTGTTATACCATTTCGATATTTAAGATTGTCCATCCAAATTCTGACTGTCTATATGGTGGTAAGAAAAATTGCCACAGAATACACAGATTATCACAGATTTTTCTGTGTACTTCTGTGGCAATTTTTTAAATTCTAGTTGGTATAATACCAATGATTTTTGGGGTTAATGTTCAATCACCCTTTCTCTTTTTACTATAAATCAAACCCATTTGTACTATAGTTGCCAATGCCTGAATACAACCCATGATGATGAAAAGCAGGTTAAATGAAAAATAATAGATCACTAATCCGCCAATAGCAAGTGCAATGCCGGATACCAGCTGACTATGACCGCCGGCAATACCCCAAAAAAGGGAATCGTCAGAAGTTTCCAGATGCTTGGAAAATAAAGCATCCCAGACAGGTGTACTTAATGCTTCTGCAATGGCTAAACCAATTTGTAATAACAATAATTGAGTACTGGTATGAACAAAAATGTAACAGAAAGTAAAAATGGTATTCAATAAATAGCCAATAATCAAGGCCACCTCCTTTTTCTTTGACTTCCGGAGCATTCTTCCAAAAACGACGTAGAGAAGCCCGGTAAGAACCATGTATAAAGAGAGCGCCCAGGTGATATCAAGAATATCACCACCGATCTTTTCGGAAAAAACGGCAAATAGGGGGCCAAATAATCCTTCTCCAAAAAACCATAAACTGGAAGCGATCAATAAAATTTTATGTGGTCTGGTAAAATTCATCTGCTGGTTTGTTTAAAGCATGGATAACCTGTCCGGAATTTTTATTGAGTAAATCCAGTATTTAAAATTTCAGGAAAAAAGTAAACTCTGCATAGAAATTGTTTGTCAGTGTTTTTTCTGAAAGTGGTGTTGAATTTAGTGTTTGAGAATTTTGTGCACCACCGGGTAATGTGGTAGTAACTGTAGTGGTTGTAAAGATGGGATTCTTGGGTACTGCAAAGGTAGGAGTAAATAAGAAGCCGGCTTTTTTTGTTTCATACGAGAATGGAATTGATAACTCGTAATCCAGCAGTGTCATTTTATTGTTTTGAACAGAGGTAACCGCTGTAACCGTAGCAGCAGTTGGTAATCCGGTTCCAGGTTTTTTCCCAATTTTTCTGTTGATATAACCTTCATAAGAATGAAGCGTACTCCAATAGGTAGTAAAAGAAGGCTCAAGATTGAACAGATGATCCTCGTCTCCAAAAAGAAAGGAGTGAGATAAACCCAGGTTCAATCCGATATCGGTTTTGGATGCAAACGTAAAATCAAACCCGCCATTTAATTGAACGGCATTCAGGTCGTAGCTGAGCGAAGTACCCAAGCTGCCTTTAATATCACTTTTAATATTCGAACTTGATTGGTTGTACCAGCTTTTATTGGCATACACCACGCCATTGAATTTATCGGATGATGAAAACTCATATCCCATATCAAGAGAACTCAGATCAATGCCACCGGAAGATTTTTTCATTAAAAAGGAGAGGGAACCGGAAACATAAAAGCCACTTTTATCATAATAAGCGAGTGTCGGAGTTAAATAAGGTGTTGTTAACGAATCCTGGCGGCCATAATAAACTGAATTGGTTAAATAACTGCCGGAAACTTTCCAGTAACTGGTTTTGGCTTTGGCATCCGGTGCTTCTGTTTGAGCCTGTATTTTATTGGTACAGAGAATACAAAGCCCGATCATTAACGGATAAGTAAATTTTCTCGAAGAAATCTGTATAAATGCTTGGCAAAAGCAGGTTAGTGTATTCATATTCGGTTAGACAGGTAAAAATCAGAAAAGTTACATTTGAAAATCTACAAAAATAATTTGAATATTATAAAGTGTTGTGCTATTGAATCTGTTAAAACAATCTTTAGCTCTCTGTGGTGAAAAACACTTGCAAAAAAGGATGAATACTATTCACTGGAGAGAACATGAGATGCAGCGTTTGCGCAGAGGTTGTGAATAGAACAACATACAGCCCTTGGCTGAAAATTGTGGTAAACATTGAAGAGTTCTTTACCTTGCCGCCTCAAAATGTACCTATGAAACTGGAAACGGCCTTACAAAACAGAAGCGGAAACAAA
This sequence comes from Chitinophagaceae bacterium, assembly GCA_947372235.1. GTDB lineage: Bacteria > Bacteroidota > Bacteroidia > Chitinophagales > Chitinophagaceae > Sediminibacterium. Next base: position 9,684 of record CANBSW010000082.1, read on the forward strand.
TGCGAACTATGCGGATCGGAAGATTCTTTACAGGTTTTTGAAGTGCCGCCGCAGGATAACAGCAATGAAGAGAACAGCATCCTGGTATGTAATACCTGCCTGTCTCAAATAGAAAAGAAAGCAGAATTGAACCAGGAACACTGGAAATGTTTAACCGAAGCCATGTGGAGCGAAGTACCCGGCGTACAGGTAATTGCCTGGCGTATGCTTAACCGGATGCGAACAGAAAGCTGGGCTGCCGACCTGCTGGATATGTTATACCTGGATGATGAAAAACTTTCCTGGGCCAAAACCACCGGCGATCATGAAAATGATGGCAGTGTTGACCTTCATAAAGATGCCAATGGAAATACATTACAGCAGGGCGATACCGTAGTGCTTACCAAATCGCTCGATGTAAAAGGCTCTACCCTGAATGCTAAAATGGGAACGGTTGTAAAGAATATTCGTTTGGTTGAGAACAATACAGAACAGATTGAAGGAAAGATAGAAGGACAGGTAATTGTGATCTTAACCAAATATGTGAGAAAACAAGGGTAACTGCAATACCGACAGGGGCGCTAAAGCGATCTGAACGGTATATATTATTTTGCCTGAAGTGCGCATTTTCAATAGTTTCTGTTAAATTCATTTTGTAAATTAGCCCTTCGTTTACCAAATACTAACTGAACTAAAACGATCTCCAAAACTATGAGAAAGACAATTCTTTTCTGCCTGGCAGTATCTATAACTGTGGGCTTACTTGCGCAGCCACCGCAGCGTAATAACAGCGGTAATGCAACTCCCAATTCCCCCGGTTCTGTAAGTGCACCCTCTTCTGCAACCGATGCAAAAAATGCGGTGTATAATATTCCCTTTAATCCAGATGCAACGGTTGTATCTGAACATGAGGTTACTATTAAAGGGAACAAAATTCCCTACAAAACAACAGCTGGCATGATGCCGGTATGGGATGATGAGGGTAAAATACAGGCAGGGGTATTCTTTACTTATTATGAAAGAACCGATGTTAAGGATCGCGCCGCCCGTCCGTTAGTGATTTCTTTTAATGGTGGCCCCGGTACTCCTTCTGTATGGATGGAACTGGGTTATACAGGTCCGCGTATATTAAATGTTGACGATGAAGGATATCCGCTTCAACCCTATGGATTAAAAGATAATGCACAATCTATTTTAGATGTTGCTGATATTGTATATGTAGATCCTGTAAACACAGGATTTTCAAGGCCTATCAGTAAGGATATACCGCTTACAAGGTTTTTTGGTGTAACCGCTGATATTAAATACCTGGCCGAATGGGTTAACACATTTGTATCCCGAATGGGCAGGTGGGCATCTCCCAAATACCTGATTGGAGAAAGTTATGGAACCGGACGGGTTTCCGGTTTGGTGCTCGAATTGCAAAATTCGCACTGGATGTATTTCAATGGAGTGATCCTGGTATCACCTACTAAACTGGGAATTGACAGGGCCGGTCCTGTTGAAACAGCTTTAAGCTTACCCTACTATGCAGCCACTGCATGGTATCATAAAGTACTACCTGCCGATCTGCAGAAAAAAGACCTTACTGCCATGCTTCCTGAGGTAGAGCAGTTTACAATCAACGATCTGATTCCTGCTATGGCAAAAGGAAGTTTTCTGGAAGATAGTAAACGAAAAGAAATAGCCGCAAAAATGGCGCGTTATTCAGGCTTGCCAGAAAAAGTGATCCTTCAGAATAACCTTGCTATACCAACCAGCTTATTTTGGAAAGAATTATTACGCGATCAGAGTTTTACGGTGGGCAGATTAGATTCCAGGTATAAAGGAATTGACAGAAGAGATGGTGGTGAGAGCCCCGATTTTAATTCAGAACTTACTTCATGGGAACACTCATTTACACCGGCCATCAATATTTATTTGAGAGATGAATTAAAATACAAAACCGATCTGCGTTATTATATGTTCGGACCGGTTCGCCCCTGGGATAATACAAACGATCATACCGGCGAAAACCTTCGTCAGGCCATGGCCGAAAACCCTTACCTGCATTTGTTGGTACAGTCTGGCTATTATGATGGTGCCTGTGATTATTTCAATGCCAAATACAGCATGTGGCAACTGGACCCCGGTGGAAAATTAAAAGACAGGATGAGCTGGGAAGGATACCGTAGCGGACACATGATGTACCTGCGTAAACCTGATTTGGAAACCAGTAACCAGAGCCTGAGGGATTTTATAAAGAAAACATTACCCAAACCGGGGCAGCCTGCAAAGTATTGATGATTGTTTGATTTCTGTAAACAGTGGTAAATCAATCTTTTTTTGAAACACATAGTAACATAGTTTAAGCAAAAGGAAACACAGGAGTATAAACTATATGCCCTCATTCCTGACCTATGTCATTATGTGTTTCAAAAAAACGTAATCATTTTGTTTAATCAATTAACAACTATTAAAGTATAACTGATATGATACAGGAATCTAAACATCCTGTCACAATAAATCAATTAAAACATCGTTTATATAACTGCATAATGTTTGTACACATCCATCGAACGAATCTTATCCCCGCCAACTAACGGGGATTTTTTATTTTATGGAAAGCCATCGTTTCCAACTTTTACCAAATCCCTAACTCTTGTTTTTATGAAACTTCAGCTAACCCTTTTTTGGTGCATTTTGTTGGGTTCTGCAATGGCACAGAGTAATCAAAAAGAATCTGCAAATACGGTTCTTTCAAAAGTGAAATCAAAACTGGAAAGTATTGGCCAGCTAAGCTACCGGCAAACCCGTGAAACCCGTTATTATGCTGATAATTATTCCAATCTTTTTACCGCAGATATGTATATAGATTTTACAGCAAAGGGGCCTCTTAAATTTTGGTTTCAGGCCACTGATAGCAGATCGGTATTTATTTATAATGGGAATGCTACTCTACGGCTTAATAATGAAGAGATGACGATAGAGAGTAATGCTGCAGCAACAGTAAAAAGTATGGAGAATAACAGCTATCTCTATAATTCTATGGCAATGCTGCGTAACATGATTCCTTCGTTGATGGCTAACGATAGTTTTCAAAGAGTGCTTAGCGATACGGTAATTGAAAAGAAAGCGTATTACAATATTCGTTTTGAGGGAACCAATAAATATTTCGGTTTATTAGGCGATGTTGAACATTTTACAATGGCGGGGTTAAGACGACCTTATTATTTATTGATCGATAAGAAAACATGGCTTCCTTTCCAGTTAATTTCTAAAATAATCCGGGGAACGGACGACAGGGATTTTGTAACCCTTACTTATACAGCCATCAACACCAGACCGGAAAAACCTGAACAAAGCAGCTGGGGGTATGCATTCTATCAAACAAAATATAAACCCTATACACCGCCGGTAAAAATACCGCTTGTAAAACCGGGTACCACATTGGCCCGTTTTACATTACCCAGTTATACGGCATCAGGAATTGACAGTATTTCTTCGGGCCAGCTTTCAGGCAAAATTGTGTTGCTTGATTTCTGGTTCAAATCCTGCGGCCCCTGTATGGAGGCCATGCCGCATTATAATGATCTGCAGAATCAATTTAAAAAAGAAGGTTTTGAATTACTTACCATTAACGTAGAAGATCCCGTGGAAGATATTGCCTACTTCTACAAAAAATACCAGCCCGTTTACAAAATGATGTATAATGGAAACAAGCTTTGGTCTGGCCTCGGTTTTACCGGTTGCCCAAGTTCTGTTTTGGTTGACAGGAATGGAAAAGTGGTGCAGGCATTTTTTGGGTTTGATGAGGTTATGATTGGTAAAAAGATTAGGGAGTTGGTTGGAAAAGGGGAGTGAGAATGAAAGAGTAATCTTTTTTGGTTCCTCACCGGAAATGTTCGGAAGAAATAATAGCCACAGATTCACAGATTAGCGCCAATGGTGTTCGGATAAAATTGAATACTTATCAATTTTATCCGGACACCATTGACCTCAAATATATTTCACGCTATATGTATATCAATGAAAAAGGAGAAATTATTTCACAGAAAACAGCAAGGCCTTCTGATAAGGAGAAATTATTTAGTGAGATTGCTTCTTATTTGAAATGATCAACATAAAATAAACCTGATTTTTTTAAGATCTTGCGAGTGGCAATTCCGGAAGATCGTTGTATTCATAAAAAGAAAACTACCCGAAACGGCAGTTTTCTTTTTATAACAAATGCAGCCCTGCTTTTACATTGGCGAAACGGTTCCATTGTTTGAAATGGATAGCATTACACTTTCACCATACAGATCAAATGAAATGAAGTAATTCGTGTTGTTATCTGCATCAGTAAATGCGATGCAATCAGTTAACTGGTAATCCGGAAAAGTATATTCAGTAGTAAACGTTTCAAGTGCTGATTTTGGTAATTTATCGTAGGCCATTGTTTTGGTTGAGCCGATCAACTCGCCGTATGTATCATAGTACACATCTAGTTTTTCCTGACCTATAGTTATACTTGCTTTTGCATAGTTCTCTGTGTAGGTCCATGTTACATTTTTTGCATTAGCATAATTTGCTTCGAGATGCGCCGCCGCTTTGCTGCTTGTTTTTTCATTGTTTGAAGCAAAACTGCCTGTTACGAAAGTGAATGCGATAACTGTAAGGATGATAAACTTTTTCATGTTGGTTAATTTTAGTGTGTTTAAATTATTTTGTTTTGATTTGTTTTTTATTTGCTACTTATACATAGACGGCGCATGTTCTCTTAAGTTAAAATCGTTTGCCACGGTAATAGATGAATGGACAGAATGTGCCGATGGTTTTAATACAGTTCCGCTGAATGCACTGTTTTTTTCGGTGAATGGTGAATGATTAAACCAAACAGAATATCACTTAACAAAAAATTATAATTTATTAAGGGTTTGTGAGTCTATTTTTTTATACTTTTCATACAACCAAACTAACCGATAGAAAGTGCGTTATCGCTCGATATACTTTTTTTTGTCATCTTCCCTTGTGAGAAATCGATTCTCCTTTCCTGTATTTTTAATGGGTTGCTTTTTTTTTGTAAATAATATACAGGCGCAACCGATTGAAAAGATCTACATTAATCCGAAGAACCCCACCATTCAAAAACAAACAGGCTTTGTTGACTCCATAAAATTTACGCCATTCGAATCTGTTACAGGCATCAGCTTTAATGAATTTGCCAACGTGCGTTTAACGGAGAAATATTTTCTGGTTACAGATTATACCGCAGGTTTTTTATACATCTATACAAAAACAGGCGCTTTTGTTAAGAAAATAAATTTTAAATCGCAGACTAATAATTTATACCCCGGATACAATGCAAAAACAAATGAAATTGTATTCTTTGGTAATAACAACAATTATACACTTACCTCAAGAGACAAAGTAAAGATCCAATTGGATTGGAGTAACCAACACAACCTGAAGTATTTCAAAAAGTATGTGATCGATCTGAACGATACTTCTTTTGCCATCAAAAAAGCAAAGCCCAATCAATATGACCTCATAGGTGCCAGTTCTTTATATGCAGACCAGTATATACAGACAAAAATTACTACCAGCCCTTTATACAAAGACAGCACCGGTTATGAATTCAGCATATATGAAAATGAGAAACTGGTAAAAAACTATTTCCCTTATAACCGTGTGAATGAACCCAAATTTCTGTTCAGTGAAGAAGAAGTGTCTACTACTTCTTCGGACGGGCCTAATATAGCTTACCTTACGAGGCCCTACTGTGATACCGTATATAAATTAGTAAAGGGCAGTGTATCTCCGGTTTACCAATTGGTTATGCCTGTTGAGAACAGTCTTCCTGCCATATTTTTCTCCGATGCATCTGTAACAAAAACGGAAAGGGAAAATTTTAAAAGGAATAATGGATGGGCATTTCACCAGGTTCATGATTTTTATGAAAACTCACGGCTGATATACACTACTATCAGTTTTTTTTCGCACTATGAAGTTTTTGTGTACGATAAGCAAACACATACCGCCTATAATGCCACTAAAATAAAAGGAGATCCCAAACAATATAACCTGTCACTTTTAGCAGGATACAATGTTATACGGTCGGGTAATAAATTTTATAAGTTACTGAAAGCAGATCCCCTGATTTCTTTTTTTAAGCAAAACCCTGATATAGCGGTTCCAAAAGAACTGTCTGCATTGTTACAGGGAAACTCAGATAAAAATATGCCGGTGGTGGTAGAATTTACCCTCAAAGATTAAAGGATGAAAAAACTATTCCTGGTCCTGATATTGATAGGTTGTGCTGTGTTGGCTTTTGGCCAGTCAGGAAAACTAAAAGTGGTTGTGTATGACTCAACAACAAAAACAACGCTTGAACTGGCAACCGTAAGTTTGTTTAACCAGGATTCAAGCCTGCTCACCTACCAGTTATCTGATAAGAATGGAATGGTTTCTTTTGATAAATTGCCACTTAAAAACAAACTGCTTATCAGTATCAGTTATATAGGGTACAATACCTATAGTTCCCTTTTGCAATTGAAGGGGAAAGATTCCCTGCATGTTCTCCTCTCTTTTAATACAAAAGATACCAGTTCGGTAGTGGTAACCACAAAAATTCCTGTGAGGATGAATGGCGATACACTTGAGATCAATCCGTCTGCATTTAAATTGAAAGAGCATCAGGTTTTGGAAGAATTGTTGAACCAGGTGCCGGGTATGACCGTATGGTCGGATGGAAGCATCACGGTATCGGGACGTAAAGTGCAGAATGTTTTTGTAGACGGCAAGCCTTTTGCGGGATCAACGGATCCGCGTATTGCCACCCAAAACCTTCCCAAATCGGCTATTGATAAAATTCAGTTATACCAGGAATATGACAGGGAGAATATCGGGAAACAGGGACAGCAGCAAACGGATTCCATTTTATCAATGAACATAAAATTGAAGGAGAGCGCCAAAAAAGGCTATTTCGGAAAAGGCGGTGCCGGCTATGGTACGGATGACCGGTTTGAGTCGGATCTGGTGATGCAGACCTATGATAAAAAATCCAGTATAGGCATTGGTGGCGGTTATAATAATATCAACAAGGATATTGGCAGTCTTCAACAGATGCTGCAGAATAATACCTACCGCACTACCAATCCCGATCTGTCGAGGGTGGGCCGGTTTGGTGCCGGCGGGATCAATAAGAACCATTCGGTAGGTGTATCGTTAACACAAAATTTTTCCGAATCGAACAACAGCAGGCAAAACAACCGGTTAACTGTTAACTACAATACAACCGGCGGCGATAGCCGGGTTACCAATCTGCGCATGCAGAACAGGATAGTTGCGGGATCTGAACAATTGATCAAAGAAGAAGGGCAGCAGAACAACACAAGCAACAACCATACGGCAACGATCAATTATTCGAAGACCAATTCGTATAATGATAACCTGAATCTGAGTGGAACAGGCTCTTTTCAGAACAGGAACGGAGTTTCATCTGTACATACAGAAACAGCGGATGCACAGGGCTTGCTTCAGAGCACCAATGATATATTTACCCGGCAAACCGACCGCTCCGATAATCAATACCTAAACCTGAACTACGCAACAAATGATTATGACCGGCCGCTTACCAACTTGAACCTGAATGGTAGTATGCAACGTTCTCATTCTTCTTCGGAAAGAAATGTGATCAGTGTATTTAAATCGATGACGGTGAATAATAAAGATACTTCCTACAACCGCCGTTACCTCAACAACTACCAGACTTTTGGTGCCCGTACAAACCTGGTATATGGAGGATTCAAGCGACTGCTGTTTGGCAGATACAATTTGGGCGGTGTTGATCTCAGGCTGGAACAGGCATTCAATTATAACCAGACGAACAGCAGTTCGCAGGTAAGTGATTTCGACAGTTCGGCAAAAAAATATACTGCCAATAATAACCTTACTAATGAGAATAACAGGAAAACGATCAATTATGTTCCCTCTCTGTCTGTTTCAAAATCTTTTTCAAGAAACAGGTCATCTACTTTCAGGAGCTTTAACCTGCAGGCAAAATTGATGGAAGATATCAGGTCGGAAAAAAATATTTCTACCATTGCCTTCCGCAATGCAGACAGGGTGTTTCGTTTTTTCAGGTATGAAGCAGGGCTTAATTTTAATACGTTCAATCCTAAGAAAATCAATTATAACGCATCACTTAACTACACCAAAGATTTCGATTATCCCTCCATCGATGCTTTATACACCATTGTAGATGATATCAATGCGTATAATATAACGGTTGGTAACCCCGCGCTTAAAAACAGTATTCACCATAACCTGAATTTGAATGGCAGTTTTAATACCCAGAACCAGCAATCGCCTTATGCCATTAATTCAAGTATGAACCTTGGGTATAGCCTGTCTGAAAACCCGGTAACAGACAGTGTGATCAATGCGCCATCCGGCAAAAGAACTTCCTATTATATAAATGCCGACAGAAGCAAGAACCTGTATTTGAATTACAACGTGAATATTTCAAAAAAGATGAAGAAAAACACGCTGCAGCTGATGTATAACGGAAGTTTTAATTCGGCTAACCAGCCCAATTATATAGATGGGATCTATAACCTCAGTAAAAATTCCCGATTATCGAACCAGCTCTCGCTGCGGTTTTCACTGGCTACTGTTTTCGTTGTTAGTGTTGCAGAAAGACTGGAGTATAACCAGGTAGGACAAACCGTTACCAAGCTCAACAATTTTTCCAATAGCAGCAATACCACCAATATCAGTATGAATATCAACCTGCCGAAAGATGTGAGCTTTGGCAGTACGTTGGATCATATCAACAACTCAAGTCTGGATAAACCCACGGTTCTTTGGAATGCCTTTGCCACCTGCCGCATTATGAAACAGCAGGGAGAGGTAAAGCTGGCAGCGATGGATATCCTG
>CANBSW010000083.1 GCA_947372235.1 Chitinophagaceae bacterium
TACACAAAACGGGTACGATGCACTTGGATGGAATTGCAGAAGCTGCAGCGGAGAAATGAATCGGTTACCCCGGTTTTATCATCATGGAGATGCCGGCGATCTTCGGTATGTGATACAGCATGCCATACACCATTATGGATATGAAGAGATTGCATTGATAGGTTTTAGTATGGGTGGTAGTTTAAGTTTACGGGCCGTAGGTGAGTTTCCACAAATGGTTCCTGCACAGGTAAAAAAAGTAGTTGCGTTTTCTGTACCCTGCGATCTGTTAAGCAGTGTAAAAATTTTATCAGAAGGAACCAATAAAATTTATGGAACCAGATTTCTTAGAAAACTGGGTGAGAAGATAAAAGAGAAAGAGAAAGTTTTTCCATATACGATCAGTTATACCGGTTATGAAAAGATCAAACATTTTGTAGATTTTGATAATCGTTACACGGCGCCGCTGCACGGATTTAAGGATGCTTTTGATTTTTATACCCGTGCCAGCGTAAAACCCTTGCTGAAAAATATCCGTGTGCCTTCATTGATGATACAGGCAATGAACGACAGTTTTTTATCGCCCGAATGTTTTTGTGAGGAAGAAGCTGCCAACAGTGAATACTTATATTTAGAAACCCCAGACCATGGCGGACATTGTGGATTTCAGTTACCTGGTAATGAGTTTTCTTGGGCTGAATTGAGGGCACTGGATTTTGTTTGCGGTCGGGACGCTGTTTAGTGACTTATGTGCTTTAGCAGCCGGATTGTAAGCGGCCTGAACGCTAACAAAATCAAAGATTAAATAAAATATGGTAAACTCTACATAAGCGTTCAGGTCGCTTTAGCGGTCGGGACGCTGTTTAGTGACTTATGTGCTTTAGCAGCAGGATTGTAAGCGGCCTGAACGCTAACAAAATCAAAGATTAAATAAAATATGGTAAACTCTACATAAGCGTTCAGGTCGCTTTAGCGCCCCGACCGCTAGAGAATTCCTTCTTCATCAATCACTCCATAACTATCTTCATAAAAACCTTCCATATCGTATCCCGTTAGTGATAGCATCAAATCAATATCGCAGCGTAAAATTGTTTTGTTTCCTATGTATTGTTGAAAGGATGAATAAGGCCAGTCTTCTAGTTTTGTTACCATTTCTGCCTTGTAAGGATTTTGGTGGATGTAATGCATACAGGTTATGATATATCTGCTTTCCATACTGCTGTTAACGGTCAAGTCGCTTTGAGCGCCCCGACCGTATTGATCGGTGACACATTTCGATTTTGTTTTTTGTTGAAATAAAGAACCAATGGTATTATTTTGCTTATTGATGGCTTGAGAATAACTGCTTAGTAATACACCTATTTTATAAGGTAGTTCCTGCATAGGTTTACCTCCAAATGTTGGCCTTTCTAAACAACTCTTTTCTGTTGCTGCTATTAAAAAATGAAAATGATTTGGCATCAAACACCAACTAAGAATTTTACAAATAGGAGATAGTTGAATCTTTACTTTATTTAAAAAGAATTGATAATTTTTTTCTGAAAAGAATATGCGTTGTTTATTGTTTCCCCTATTGTAAATATGATAGACTTCGTTGGGTTGGAAGTGCATAAACTTTTGTTGGGATTTTATAATTTTGAATGAAGTGATGGAATGCTGGTGGCTCATTTAGCGTTCAGGTCGCTTTAGCGCCCCGACCGCTAAATGAGCTATCATCATTCTGATCTCACCATAGCTGATCTCTTCCGGTAAATTATCTTTCAATAATTTTAAACTCAGCCTTCCAAATTTTTCTACTGCAACTGCAATCAACTCCTGCTTATCTTTTGGAACAAATATGTTCACATCTAATTCTCCTGATGTGATATAGTAACTCAGGTGTCCCTCAATAGTGGTTAATGCCAATCCGCGATCTGTAGCTATTTCAGAAATGGTTTTACCAGAGCGGTACATTTCATAACTGGCTTTTTTTGTATCCGTTGCTCTTTCCGGTCTTTCTCGTGTAGTAACTGTTTTTTTGGTGCGGGTAGGTTGTTTTAGTTCAATACGCGTATCCAAACTATGATCATTACAATAGTCCTGCACTTTTTCTAAAAACTGATCGCCATACCTTTCAATTTTAAAGGCACCGAAACCGGATATTTTAGGGAGATCATTTTTAGATAATGGTAAATAGGTAGCCAGATCCAACAAACTGCTGTCGCTGAATATCAAATACGCCGGCACATTTTCTTCGTGCGCAATTTTGTTACGCAACTTTTTCAGTTCTTCAAACAACTCTTTTTCATAAGCATACTGCTGATAAATAACAGGCTCTTTGGCAATGGTTACCTGTACCGGTGCCGTTAAAAATACTTTCTCTGCTTTGAATAATACGTTATTGCTTTTCTCCGTCAGCTTCATTACCGGAAACTCGCCATCACTGGCCTGCAGGTAACCATAGTGCAATAATTCTTTTACATAATGCAACCACTCTTCTTTGGGTTTATCCTTCCCAACGCCATACACCGATAATTTTTTATGCTCCTCGCGAATCTTCTCACTGTTGCTGCCTTTTAAAATATCTACCACATATCGCATCCCGAATTTCTGGTTAAGGCGATAAACGGTACTTAATATTTTCTGAGCAACCACGGTACTCTCCTGCAGTTCGGGTTTACTTAAACAATTATCGCAACTACCGCAATAATCGGGGGCTTCTTCTCCAAAATAATTGAGTAAGTATTTTCTTCTGCAGGTTTTGGTTTCACATAACTGAACCATCTTGTCCAGCTTCTTTAAAAGAATCTGTGTTTGTTCCGGATTATTGTCTACCTGCGCAAAATTTTTGAGTTTCATTACATCTCCTGCTCCATAAAATAAAATGGCTTCACTGGGTAATCCATCTCTACCGGCCCTGCCTGTTTCCTGGTAATAGCCTTCAATATTTTTTGGAAGATCGGCATGCACCACAAAACGCACATTGCTTTTATTGATACCCATCCCAAAAGCAATGGTGGCCACCATGATCCTGATATCATCTTTCAAAAAAAGATCCTGCCGTTCATCACGAATTGTTTTTTCTAATCCGGCATGATAAGCAGCTGCACTAAACCCATCTTCGCGCAGATCTTCTGCCAGTTTTTCTGTTGCAGCTCTGCTCAAACAATAAATAATACCACTGTCATCTTTATGTTCTTCCAGATATTCAGCCAATACATCATAATATCCTCTTTTGGGTTTGATGTAATAAGAAATATTAGGGCGGTTAAAACTATTTTCAAAAACACGGTAGTCGGTTACATGCAGTTGCTCAATAATATCTTTCTTGGTAACCGCGTCAGCCGTTGCTGTTAATGCGATGATGGGAATGGCAGGAAATTTTTCCTTCAACTGACTCAACACACGGTACTCGGGCCTGAAATCGTGGCCCCATTGACTGATACAATGCGCTTCATCAATCGCAAACAAGGAAAGTTTTATATCCTGCAGGTAGCGAAGAAACTGCATATCATCGCCCACCAATCGTTCCGGTGCCACATACAATAGTTTTAACTCATTGCGTTGCAGTTGTTGTAAAATAAAAGATTGTTCGCCGCCACTTTGCGAGCTGTTTAGAAAAGCAGCTTTCACACCACTTAATACCAATGCATCTACCTGGTCTTTCATTAAAGCGATCAAGGGGCTAACCACAATGGTTACACCGGGCAAGCATAATGCCGGTACCTGGTAACAAAGACTTTTACCACCACCGGTAGGCATGAGCACGATGGCATCTTTACCACTTAAAAGATGGGTGATGATCTCTTCCTGGTTATGCCTGAATTCAGTATAACCAAAAACAGATTCGAGTATTTGATGTGGGGCGGCAATGGTTATCATAATAAAATAGTGCTGCAAGATAAGATGGCTGTGCCTTAGTTCCATTAGGAGTTAATACGCAGAAAAAAGGGGTGTTTTTCCCGTTGTTTACTATTCAGGCTTTTCGTTGCTTTACAATTCCTGAATAACCAGTATCTTAATCCTGTAAACATATTTTGTACACTACACGTGTAAACCAATTCCTATGAAAAACTCCGGTACCGGTTATGGAAAAGGATGGCTAAAAGACTATCCAGATTTTCGTGATCAAACACCTCACAGTTCAGAAGTAAGTGCCAAGCAACTTTCGCGGGGTATTAACCAGCCTGTTCAAAAGCTTTTACAAAAAGTAGCGGCAAAGCCCAGATCTGTAGCTAAAAAAAAGGCTGTCCCTAAAGCAGATACCCGTGTTGACCTCAGACAATGGTGCTCTCCTATTGAACACCAGGGCCAACTGAATTCATGTACAGCTCATGCTTCGGTGGGTTTATATGAATATTATGAGAGAAGGGCTTTCGGTAAACACATTGATGGTTCGCGCTTGTTTCAGTATAAAGCAACGCGCAATTTGCTGAAAGAAAAAAATGATGGTGGTGCTTATTTACGATCCGCCATGGCAGCCATGGTTTTGTTTGGTGTGGTTCCTGAAAAATACTGGCCTTATGACGAAACAAAAGTAAATGAAGAGCCGGGTGCATTTCTGTATTCATATGCACAGAATTACCAGGCCATTTCTTATTATCGTTTAGATGCCGTAGGTGTTACCAAACCGGAATTACTGGAAGTGATCAAAGACCACCTCCGCAAAGGGCTTCCTTCTATTTTTGGATTTACCTGTTATACTTCTTTAGACCAGGCAGGGGATGGAAAAATTCCTTTCCCCGATAAAAAAGAAGACAATGATGGCGGCCATGCTGTAATGGCGGTTGGGTTTGATGACAGCATTAAAATCGTAAACCCGTTAAATAAAGCAGTTGTTACCACCGGTGCCATTATGATCCGTAATTCCTGGGGGGCAGATTGGGGTGAAGGCGGTTATGGCTGGTTACCTTATGAATATGTATTAAAAGGATTGGCTGTTGACTGGTGGACGATGACCAAAGCCGAATGGGTTGAAACGAATCAATTTGGATTGCCGAAGGGTTAATTGTTTATAAGCAATCGTATCTACATAAAAAAGCGGAAAGGATGCAAATATAATTGCCTCTTTTCCGCTTTTAGTTTTGAGTCTTACTGCTACTCTATTTACTTTTCTACTTTATATATTCATTCTCCTACAACTCCCTCACCCAAATATTCCGATAACTCATCGGCTGCCCGCCGTCCAATCCGTGATCCTGTAATACCAGTGCTTCCTTATCGCTGTGGACTTCGTATTTGGGTTGGCCTATCCATTCTGTATGGCCTTTGATCTCTACATTATTTTGTACCAGTATTCCGTTATGTAAAACCGTAATTCTTGCGGGTGATTGTAGTTTGCCATCCGAATAAAAACGGGGGGCAGTAAAGATCACATCATAGGTTTGCCACTCACCGGGTTTTTTGCTGGCATTCACTAAGGGAATGTGTTGCTTATAAATACTTCCGGCTTGTCCGTTTACATAGGTTGGGTTATTGTAAGAATCCAATACCTGCAGTTCATACCGGCCCATAAAAAAAATGCCACTGTTACCGCGTGTTTGGCTGGCACCGGCAATTACTGCGGGTTCACGCCATTCAATATGTAACTGGCAATCGCCAAAACCCTGTTTGGTGGCAATATTTCCGGAGCCTTTTACTACAGTGAGGGCACCGTCTTTATCTATTTTCCAGCCGGGTTGTCCGCCTTTTTCTTTTTCCCATTTTAAGAGGTCTTTACCATCAAATAAAGCAATCGCATCAGAGGGTGTTTCGGTATTGGTTTTACCGGTGGTTACCATTTTAGGTACGGGTTCCCAGAATTCTGTTTTGGCGGCTTCTTTTACAAGGCTGTCCTGGTTGGGTTTTGTTTGTGCAATTAGGGTGGTGGTTAGTATGAGTGTGGTTGAGAGGAGGATTGTTTTTTTCATTGGGTAGCTTTGTTTTTAAAAATCCCTTTTTTACCCTTCCCGGCCTCCCTTGGGAGGGGGAGGAGATGGAAGAGTTTAGTGGGTGATGAAGATATGAAAATTCATTTCATCATTCGATATTCATGATTCAAACAAAAAGTTTTTTGCCACAGATTCACAGATTAGCACAGATTTTAAATACAAATTTGTGCTAATCTGTGAATCTGTGGCTTATAAATTTCTACTTGTTATAGTAATTGAAAAAATGTTTAAGACGATCTCTTCTGTTCCCTTTCCGTTACCGAATTATTGGGTTTACCCTTAATATGGCCACGGCAGTCAGGTGCATTGCATTTACAGTTGAAGGGCTCCATATGTGCATCCAGAAAAGTAGCATAATCGAGGGTTAATTCTTCTCCTGGGTTAATGGGTTTTATGGCTACTACATTTAATCCATCATAAGCTGTATTGGGTTCACAGCAATGGTTTTGCGGCGCCCATTCTGAGGGATCATTATCCCATAATAAAAATACTTCGTTGCTGAGCGGGTAGGCGTAGCGGCGAAAAACGAGTTTATCTTCTTCGGTCCAATTCTCTTCTACTGCCCTTTGGGTAATAATGCGTTGTGAACGGCCTTCTCCTGAAAAAACAATCTCACCAGATTGTATTTGAGTTGTTGCATAGATACCATAACCGGCAATGGAATTTCCTTTGATACTATACTTTTTTTGTTTGCGCTGATGGCGTGCAATGCCTTCGGAGATCATGTGATCGAGAAACGCTTTTTGTCCGTAGCCATCATGTTTTAAAATATAATCTGCCGAACCTTCGTAACCATTACTGTAAAAAACAGAGCAAGTAAAATTGATCTCAAGAAAATACAGTTGTCCTTTTTCATTCAAGCGAAAATCTAAACGGGCATAACCGGCGCCATGAAAACCTTTGAATATTTTTTGTGCGGCTTCACGCAGTTTCTTTTCAATAACCGCATCGTTGCAGGGAATATTTGCATTGGGATGCAGTTCTGATGTTTTTAAAGCATATGTTTTAAATGCAAAACCATCAGGAAAAATATATTCAACCGGTTTAAATGTGGTGGATGTTTGTCCTTCTGCATTGGCTGCGATGAGAACAGTAAATTCGCGGCCGGCAATATATTCTTCAACCAATAGTTGCGGATATTCTTCGAGTGTGGCTGCTACTTTTTCTGATAATTCCTCTTTATTGTGTACCAGTGAATGATCATCCACACCTAAACTGTCGCCGGCTTTGGCGGGTTTTACAAATAGCGGGAATTGTAATTGTGTGCAGGCTGTTGCTATGTCTGATTCATTTTCAATTAACACATAAGAGGGTGTTACTACGCTTTCGCAATACGCAACATATTTCATCAACTCTTTGGGCGGATCGTATAATAAAGTGGTAGGGCCGGTAAAGGGAAGGTTTAATAATTCCAACGTATAGATCACATCAATAGAGGGAACTTCCCATTCAAGATAACCTTCACAAAGGTTTACAAAGATGTCATAGCCTTTGTGTTGTAATGCTTTTAGTTGTTTGTAGGTGGTTAGTTTATTGAGAAAAATATGATCTACCGTTGCTCCCGGCAATAATGCAGACAGGTTTCTGGGTGGATCGTAATACTGATAATCCACTGCGGATGTTGAGTAATCGGGTTGTAGAACGCAAACTTTCATATTGCTCGCAAAGGCGCGGTTTTTATTTACCACAGAGTAAAAAATTATTCAATGTTTCCTTTTCTTCTAAATGCATCATTTATTATTTCAACGATCAATTCTGTAAAAGATATGCCACTCATCCGCAAGATAGCACCGATGGATGTATAATTCTCATCTTCACTGATACCACATTGGGCATTGGCTTCAAGTACATATAATTTATGGGTAGATTGATCCATCCGGATATCGATCCTTGTATACCCTGTTCCTTTAAGCGCTATGTATGCTTCAAGACTGATTTTTTTTAACGCTTCAATCAAAGATGCATCCGGTAAAGCGTATTCATAAAAATTAGCTTCTTCGGGCATGGCGGCTTCTTCTTCATAGATCTCCCATAAACGATCGAAGGATAAGAACTTTTGTGTATCGGGTAAAGAAGCATGAAAAATTCTTTCAACGGGAGTTAATACTTTACAATGTTCGGGGAAGGAGGCAGAGCCAACAATCATAGTAGTAAATTCCGGGCCGGTAATAAATGCTTCTGCAATAATGCCATCAGCTGCCAGGTTCCAGCCGCGGTAACCATCGAACATTTGTTGTACCTGTTGTGCTAATTCTTCTTCTGTATGCACCACATTTTTAACACCCACTCCCATACTGCCACCCGATACGGCAGGTTTTACAATGATGGGCGAGCCCAATCTTTCAAAAATCCCTTTTATATTTTGTTCTATAGTACTGATACTTTCCCAGACCGCATTGGATACCCCGGCTTGATCAAATGCCTGCTTCATAGGAATTTTGGAAGTAGTGATACGGTAAAAATATTCATCAGATCCCGTGTATACCAGTCCATTATTTTCCAATAACTGCACAACAGAAATACCGGGTGTACCATTCACTTCATCACCATCACATAGGTTTAATACAAGTGGGAAAAATTGACCCCCGTCCTTTTCTGCAACAATTGTCTCAACAATAGCTGAATAATCATTTACTGTAACGGGCTGCCATTGCCAGGGTATGTTTAACGCTTCAAAGGTTTTTGTGTATTCGGCAATGCTTTGTGAAAAGTCGTAATAATAATCAATGTTTGCATCATCCGTTACCAGATGAGGAGCCAGTACCCAAACTTTTAACCGGTTAACAGGAACCGCATCAATCCATTCTGCAATAAGGGGCATAGTTATTTACTTCTTTCGGTTTTGCAAACGAGACAGGATAAAATCGGTGAGTTTGTAACGCTGTGTTTCTTCTTCTGAAAGATACGCCGCGCCCTGTATTTTATGCAGGCATTGTTTGGTGCCACAGAAACAATCAAAGTTCTGTGTCATTTCCCATTCACTGGATGGATAAAAGAACATGAGTTCATCGCCCGGTTGAATTTCTTTTAAAGCCAGTAACTGCATATGTGTAGTATCAAAAAAAACATTGGGGTCGCAGCTATGGTTGATGTATTGAAGAAATTCGGGATCGAGTGTGATGTGCTTATTCTCTCCTGTTTGTACAGTAAGATAGGTAGGTGTATTAAAAATATGACCGGCAGTAAATTCGGAGATGATATCACCCGCATCAAAAAAAGCACTGGCATGGAGCGATTTTTCGCCGGTAACGGTATTTTGCATGATATCTGCAATACCATGTTTACTGAGCATTTGGTAGGCCGAGGTTATAGCATTAATCATACAGGTTGGAGTGTTAATAATTCAATAAGTTTAAATTTCAATAAAATATAGATGGTTATTGATTTTACAGGGATTTAATACTCCACATTTAGCTGATAATTATTAACAGCATACGGGTTGTTTTGTAACACTTTACAGTCAAATTAAATCTTTTCAAATAATACCGCGCATTTATACTCATTCCTCCTTCCTTATAAACCGTGTTTTAACGGTTGTTTTCAATGTATAGTCTAACTAATTTTCAAGTATGATTTATGGGATTGAAGAATTTGAATGGCTCACGGATGACATGGACTGAGTGGATAGGGGGCAGATTGACTTTTACAGATATCAATTTTATTACTCACTTATAAAAGACAATGTATGTTAAAGAGGAACATCAGGGTGGTAATTGCGGATGACCATGTATTATTCAGAAGCGGGTTGCGTAACCTGTTAAGCCAGATCAAAAATGTGGATGTGGTGGGTGAAGCAATTAACGGGCAGGATCTTGTCCGTCGTTCCATCGAGCTTATGCCCGACGTGATTCTTACAGATATTGGAATGCCCGTTATGGATGGTGTAATGGCCACCAAAGAACTGGCAAGGCGAAAAATCGGCAGCCGTATCATTGTTTTATCGGCCCATAGCAAAGAAGAACCCATTTTAAAAATGCTTGAAGCCGGTGCATTGGGGTATGTTTTAAAAAGTGCCGATAGTGATGAGATCTCTGAAGCCATCAGTACGGTTTATCATCATAAACCTTACTTCTGTAAAGAGATCACAGAAAAACTGACGGAGATCGTTACCAAAAATTATCATTTACCGCCAGAGCCGGATGTGGATTTTACCGAAAGAGAAAAAGAGATCATGCGTTTGATCTGTCGTGAGTTTACCAGTAAGGAAATAGCTTCTACACTTAATCTGAGCAAAAGAACCGTTGAAGGTCATCGTACCCGAATGATGGATAAGATTGGTGCCAAAAGTATTGCAGGCATTATTACCTATGCTCTGGAAAAAGGGATCTATAAAAGACAATCTATTTTTTGCAAAACGGTTAAAGTGGAGGCTAAAAAAGAAATAATTGCTCCAGTGAATTGATTTTTTGAAACACATAGGATCAATAGGTTAAGAAAAAGGGAACATAGTTTTCTATGTGCTCTCCTTCCTGACCTATTGATCCTATGTGTTTCAAAAAAAGACTGTACTCGAAGTACTTCCCAAAACCTAAATACTCAATACCCCCAATCTTTCATAATCTTCAAATCTTCTTTAGCACAGTCCAATGGAGATTTATTCTGGTAAGATTCCTGTTCAATAATAAAATGAAGGGTGCCGGATTTTTTTCCAAGATCGGTAACCGCTTTGGTATTGGCAACGCCTACACCCAATATGGTACTTTCATAAGCAGATTCTGTTTCGCCTTCTTTGGCTTTGATCTCATCTTTTACATGCATAGAGATAAAACGGCCGGGGTGTTTTTTTACGATCTCGTAGGCATTGGCACCGGTGCCATATAAATTACCCATATCCAATTGCTGGGCTACCAGTGATGGATCTGTGTTTTCTAAAATGATATCGTATAACTGCTTTCCATTCAAAGATTGACTGAATTCGAAACTATGGTTATGATAACCAAAACGCATACCAGATTTTTTGCAAAGTTCCCCGCTCTTATTAAACACATCCATATAACGAAGCATATCATCATAGGTTTTGCGCAGGCCTGCTTCCAGTGAAGGGCTGATCACTATCTCTTGTCCAACAACAGCAGCATCTTCCACCGTATATTTCCATGCATCGGTAAATTCTTTTTTAGCAGCATCCCAATGATCTTTACCCATTACGGTATGTCCGCTAAGCATTTTCATACCATGGCCATCCAATATTTTTTTGAATTCTTTCGCATCAAATCCATAAAACTTACGGTTTACGTAATTTGCGTGTTCTACATATTTGTAACCCATATCTGCCAATGCCCGCAATGTAGCCAAAGGATCTTTCTTCATATCCTCCCTTACAGAATATAATTGTATTCCGGTAATATGTTTAGGTACAGCCGCAGCCAATAATGATTTGGATAAAACTGAACTACCGGCAATTACCAAAGCTGTTTTCTGGATAAATGACCTGCGGGATGTATTCATATCATTGGGATTGATCGTTAGAAAATGATGATTGAATATAGGTATATTTTCATCGTGTTCTTTCAGCTGGTTTATTAAAATGTTTTTTGAAACACATAGGAACATAGGTTAGGAAACAGGGCATATAGCATTACAACTATGTGAACTCTTGCTTAGCCTATGTTCCTATGTGTTTCAAAAAAACCGGCATTTTACTTATCTCTTTTTTAAAGGATCCAGCAAATGCGAAAGCCCATTGAGTTTAATCACATACATCGTCTCCAGTAAAATACCCAGTTTCCCTTTTGGAAATCCTTTACGCTGAAACCATTCGAGATAAGCATCTGGCAGATCGCAAAGAATGCGGTCCTTGTATTTGCCAAAAGGCATGCGCATGCTTACGAGTTGTGGCAATAATTCCGGATGAAATTGAGAAGTGTCGAAGGGCATGATCAAAAATAATATTATTTTTTCTCTCTACATTAACTCACTCTCAATACTAGGATAGGGAGTTAGTATTGAGGAAAGGAAAAGAATACCTTTACCTTATGAAAACAGCAACCATCCAGGAATTAAAACAAGAACTGCTGGCACTAAACCAACCCAAACTGCTGGAGCTTTGTTTGCGTTTGGCGAAGTTTAAAAAAGAGAATAAGGAGCTGCTTACTTTTTTATTGTTTGAGGCACATGACGAAGAATCTTATATCAACAGCGTAAAGGGACTGATTGATGAAGGATTCACAGAATTGCCCAAAGCCAATTTGTACCTCACTAAAAAAAGCCTGCGTAAAATATTACGCATCACTAACCGATACATTAAATATTCCGGATCTAAAATGGCAGAAACTTCTTTGCTGATCTATTTCTGCAGTAAGATGAAATTGTCTGGCATTCCCTATCAAAAAAGTACCGTTTTGAATAATTTATATGAGACGCAGTTGAAAAAAGTGACATCTGCATTAGCACAATTACATGAAGATCTGCAGTATGATTTTCAATTGGAGCTGGATGAATTATGATCTACTTGCGGCAAATAAACTGTGCCTCCGTGCCTTTGTGAGAGAAATATTCGCACAAAGGCACAAAGGCACGGTTTGGTGGCTTATGCTTAAAGCTGCGCCTTTGCGTGCATCAACTCTCCTGTTCAAAATAAAGTTTATAATAATGCTTGCCACTCATCTCATCATACCCCTTCTCAATCAGATCACGTCGCCCATGAATATAGACATGGAAATTCTTATCCAGTTTAAGCACACTCTTAAACACACGTTCCTGTCTTTTTACTGCGGATAAATGAATGTCAAATTCATCTTCAATAGTAACCTGCCTTGCTACTTCATACGTTTGTTTGTACTGCGTAAAACTATCGATCACTTCAGGATGATGTAATACTTCTTCGGCAAACTCGGTAAACTTGAATTCGTCTTTGGTTTTAAAATAGTCCATGCTGCGGTTCAGCATATCTATCTGTTCGCTTTTGTTCACATCAAATTTTTCTGCCAGTTCGTTACTGATAAACAGTTTGCACATTCCCAATGCATCATTGGTATAATGATAACTGTTGGCGCTTCGGGTTACCTGTAAAAAATCGGTTACCCAGTATTGGGCATCATTCTGTTTGTTGGTATTATCTACCACACAAACCACATAACCGTTTTCGCGATTTTGTTTAAATACAAGGCAGCCTTTGTCTAATTTATTGATGTTGATACCATCTTCTGCAATCACTTCCCAACTTTCGCCATGGGGAAATACTTTGAGAAAAGTTTCTTTGGTTTCACTTTTAAATATGCCGATGGCCTCTGTATAGTCTGTTCCAAAAGGAACATTCTTAAAATGCACCACATATAGTTCACCTTCTTTTACTTTAGCGTGCGTGCTTTTGCTGTAAAGAAACTGGGCCAGCTGTGCCGTTTTCAGGGTAAACTGTTTGGGTTCATCAAAAAGCGCGGTTACATATTGGTACACTTCATTCATGGCCAGATCACTCAAATGCGAAAAATGCCATTGCTCATGTTCATTAAACGGTCCAAGAAAATATTTGGCCAGTAAGCCCCTTACAATATTGTCGTTAAGGGTGAGTGGATTGGCAGAAAGCGACAAGGCTTCGCCACGGGTGGGATTGCCTACTTTATGAACGATCACCTGGTGTAGTTCAACGCTGTCGATATTTGTCATAGGCTGCGAAGATAATGAGAGAGGGGGGATGAATTAATGTTCTTTGGGGTTTCCGTTTGTCGATTGTTTATTTGCCACAGATTACACAGAAAAACACAGAAAAAATCTGTGAAAATCTGTGTAATCTGTGGCAAATAATCCCACTGAAATCAGCCTTTTCCATCACAAAATCAAAACCAAATTCGTATTTCGGCCATAAATAATGCACCTTTACATCAGTATTGACTGCCGTGAATGGCAAATAACCCTAAACAATCCCCATGTATACACAGATCTGGAGCAAATACCTTCCCATTATCAAGATTTTATTGAAAAGAACATTAAATGGCGATCAGGTATTGGATCTGAACAGGATTGATTTTGAAAGAGCTGGCAGTGGACGTAAAGCAGGTTATAAATTTTCTATCGAATTTACAAAAGGCCGTGTGGCCAATATTATCAGCGGTTCTGCATTGGCTTCAGATCTGGCATTTGTAATGCTGGAAGATGCCAATATCAAGGCTTTGCTTTTAGGCAATCATTATGTGGTTTCTCTTAATACCAAATTTCAGCTGAGCATGAAGAATGTAACGCCGAAAGAAGAAGTGGCAGTTGAAGTAACAGCAGATTAATTATCTCATTATCCTTCTCGTTTTCAAATCAAACTTCTGCCCCTTACTTAAAAAATAGAACGGGCCGGAAGAGCTATTCAAATCCCGCGGGCCTTTGGATTGTCCGTTGATCTGGTCTATATCATAAATAGCTACATACGAGGCGCCTATCACTTGGAACATATCTTTTTGTACCACGATTGCAGTGCTTTCATCTAAACCAATACCCAAGAGATCAGGATGTGATTTGATTACATCTATCATGTCAAATATGCGGTTGCGTTTTAAGTGATGTTGATCGATAGTAACCTGATGTATAAAATCAAGCCCTTCCGTATGATCACCGATCATGATAGTATTTCCCTTTGTATCACCCCTTACCATAAAAGACCCCTGTATAGTGGCACCGGCAGAAGTTCCGGCAATTACACCACCTCTTTCCAAAACTTCCTTAAAAGCTTTTTGAGTAAGTGTACGCAAATACGAATCGGCCAGTTTCCATTGCCTGCCTCCACGAAACCAGATCCCGGTTGCTTTTTTTAGCGGCTCAGTAAATGCTTCTGTATTGGCCATTTTTGGATCGCGTGTATGGAGAAAACTGATCTGCAGAACACCCAGCTTTTGCAAAGCCTCTTTTTCGGTTGACTGTCCGCGGGCAATGGATGAATCTTCATCAGCAGTTGTTACGATCACAATATTGGCATTAACTGCACCGCCGGCAAGTTCCACAAATTTTGTCCAGATCTCCGGGCCAACATTTCCTCCACCCACAATAATGAGTGAGCCTTTTTCGGGGCCAATGCTTGAAGTGGTTTGTGCATTTGACTGTAAAAAAAACATCAACAGAAATACAACGGGAGAATAGAATTTATATTTTTTCATACTTTACTTTATATATCTCAGTGTAACTCCCACCACATTGTGTCTCTGTGTTGAAAAAATCTCAGATGGTATAAAGATTTTTTCAACACAGAGATACGGAGGTTCACAGAGAAACGTTTATAACATACTTTTTACTGAACCTCCATCCACTGTAATGGTTTCGCCGGTAATATAACGGCTCATCGGACTCAACAACCACAAAGCCAGACTTGCAAAATCATCTGCTTCACCCAATGCACCAACCGGTATTTGCAGGATGGCAGATTTTTTAACATCTTCAAATGGCAATCCGGTTTGTTCGCTTTTCTTTTTATAAATTCTGTCGATGGCCGGTGTGTTGTGTGAGCCGGGGCCGAGTATGTTTAAAGTAACGCCGCTCTTTGCAATTTCCTGTGATAATGTTTTTACCATTCCCACCACAGCAACACGTAAAGAATTACTTAATACTAAATTTTCCAGTGGCTGTTTTACTGATGCACTTTCAATATATAGGATCCTGCCATATTTGTTTGCTATCATAGCCGGCACCAATGCCTGTGTAATTTCTACTTTCCAGCGGAGGATATTTTTATAGGCAGTATCCCAATCTTCCAAAGTGGTTTCTAAAACCGTTTTGGCCGGTGGGCCACCGGCATTTACTATAAGGCCATGCAGTTGTCTGTTCCCAATGTTTTTTATAATTGTTGAAATGACAGCACTATCAGAAATATCACCCACAATTATTTCAACCTGATCAGGTGCAGATACTTGCAGTGCTTTTAGTTTTTCTTCTCCCCTTGCAACTGCAATAATATTTGCACCCTCTTTTAATAATGCTTGGGCAATGGCTTTACCAAAGCCGGATGTGGCACCGCCTACAAGGAATAATTGTTTATTGATCTGAAGATCCATAATAAGATTTGATGGCTAAAAAAGTATTCAACTAAAGATAATGAGTTTTTGGGTTGGGTAACATCTTATGCTGATTGCCATACGCTGTCTTTTCAAATCCGGATAATAAATAATATGTGATATCTGTAATTACTTAACTGATTTGTGTAATATCCTTCACTGTAATGGTCTGAACTTTGGTGAATAATTGTTTCACTTTAAAAAAGCATCATGAAAATTTTAATAAAGAGTATTGTATCATTTTGTCTGCTGGTAATGATCATTTCATTTTTTACCGGATGTTTAGAACAACGCTATTTTCGTACACACCAAAAACACAGTCCTGAATATGGTGAAAGGCATCGGGACAGAAGGTAAGGTCTGCGTTGTATATTCAAAAGTATAGTCACAGACGCACAGATTATTTTAATTCATCTGTATTAATCTGTGCATCTGTGGCAAAATATGCTTCTTGTATTGTTGGTTTCCGACTAACAAATGCTCCCTTATTTCATCTCAAAATTTTTCTCACCTGCCGTAATGGCAATTGATAAAATATTCTGTTTTGGCGGCAGCGGACAGGTGGCAAAAATTGATAAAGCACAGGGAGGATTAAAGCATTTATTGAAATCAATATAAGATGTGCCACCCGGTTCAGGTTTTGGCATATATAAAAAACGACCTGCAGGATAGGTTTCTTTGCCGCTTGTAGCATCTCCAAAAATAATAAAGAGTTCACCTGGCGTTTCTTCCAATGCATCTAACCGATAAGTAACACCATCAAACGTAAACACTACTTTACCCGGTGAAGTTTCTGCATTGATTTGTCCTAAAACATTTGTGATGGAGATGGTTGATTGAGGAGTGGTTTCCAATCGTGCAGCAATACGCCACTTACTATCAACAGGGTATCTTTCTATGTCGGTAAATTTTGTCAATGCCGGACTCTCCAGATCGCGAAAGCGAACACCAATTTTATTTTCACGTTTGATAATATTCCAGCGAAACTGATTCAGGGCAAGCAATACTGCACCCGGTTTACCTGTTTGAAAAATAACGGCGTTTTGGATACTGCTGTCTTTAATGGTTACTGTATTTCCGGGAGCAGTTACCCATTCAATTTCTCCATTCTCTTTCCAGTTAAAATAGCCAGCGGATGCAGGCATTTTAGGATGTGTAAATACGATTTCATTTTCTTTAGCACTGCCAAAACGGTTTTTACCCGGGTGAAGCCAAAATAATCCCGCCAGGTTAACCCAGCCATTAGGAGCTTTCAGGTCTTTTATGCGCTGGTTATGCCAGGCATCGATCTCTTTTTGATAATTCGTATTTGATTGAGCACCAACAGTGCTTATTTGAAGCGTGAACAGTATCAACAAAAAATATTTCATGAATGGAATTTGCTTTTATTTCTTCCTCTAACAGGATTGCTAAAGGTAGCCCTGCCAGAACTATTTTATTTACGGTTCTTGTAAAATTAATTTTATGTTTAGTTTTAAAAATAAAAACCAATTATTATGCAAACATCTATCGCAAAAAAAATACTGCTGCTCCTGATGGTTTCAGCAGTTATGTTTTCATTTAGTTTACCGGAAAAATACCAGACCAATTTTACCGGCACCTGGATATTAAATGAAGGAAAGAGTGAATTGGGACAGTTTGGTGCAAGGGGAGCAGCCAGTAAAATTGTAGTGGATCAAAAAACAAATGATGTTACAATTTCACGTGCATCAACCGGTTTTCAGGGTGAGGCGCTCAATTCAACCGAAACACTAACTGCAGATGGAAAATCTTCTGAATCCGCTGTTTTTGGAACAGGAAAAAAGAAATCCACTTTACAATGGGCCGCAGATGGTCAATCATTTACGGTAGGTTTTTCTATCACGATGGATTTTGGTGGTCAGTCAACTGAGTTTACCGGCAAAGAAAACTGGTCGCTGGGTGCAGACGGCAAAACGCTTATTCTGCAAAATAATATTACTACTCCTCAAGGAGAGATCGTTACAAAGGCCCTGTATGACAAACAATAAAAAAATACCGGTTCCTAATACAAACCAGCAACTTACACATCAAACATAAAAATAGCCGCTCAAAAAATGAGCGGCTATTTTTTCTGCAATTCTTAATTACTAATTATTAATTCTTAATTAAGAAGTCTATCCTTTTGCCTTGATCAGCTGCACCACTTTACGTTTAGTGCCCTGTATCAGTTCTGCATAGTAAGTACCGCTGCTGTAGTTATGACCTATCTGTATCGTGCTGTTAGCGCCGATCCTGGATTTTGCATCTACTACCCTGCCTGTTCCATCCATCACTCGCATACTGATCGGTGTTTCATAACGGCTCTCCAGTTTCAATGTGAAGTACGTAGTGCTCGGATTTGGCATTACCGTTACCTTCAACTCCTCTTCTGTGGTGCCTATCGTGGCCTCCGCCTGCTTGGTGATACCCGTGATGATTGGTGCCGCTGATGAGGTATTTACCAACGGTGTACATGGTGCCTGATCACAGCTTCCCAACCTGTCTGTTCCATTACCACCACAGCCATTGTTCAGATGCGATGC
>CANBSW010000084.1 GCA_947372235.1 Chitinophagaceae bacterium
AGGGCTGAACGTTCATTTTCCGTATTGTCTCCCGATATAGGACATTGCGGAGTAGAAGTCTAAAGTAAAATAGGGTAAGTAGTAGTCAAGTACAAAACAATATAATTTAGTTCTCCAAATCCCCAGAGTCCTCTATCGAGAGTCATTGGGAAGAAAAAAAATCGATATGATAAAGCTCCGGATAGTGAAAAAAAATTACCTCTTTGTTTTAATATCTTTTTTCTTTTCATTTTCATCTTCCGCTCAAACCCATGAAATTGACAGTCTGAAACAACTGTTGCAAAAAGAAAAAACCGATACAGGACGCGTATCGCTTCTATCTAAGCTTGGATTTGCTATTTTTAATGGCAATCCTGATACAGCCATGAAACTTGCTATGGAAGGATTAGCATTATCCAGAAAAATTCGATTTGAGAAAGGAGAAATCCGAAGCTTGACGGATGTAGGCAATGTTTATTATGTACTCGGCGATTATTCAAAAGCCTTGGCAAAATATTTAGACGTTTTAAAGATCCGTGAAAAAAATAATTCTCTGAAAGGGTCTTCAGTCATGGGAAACATTGGCCTTGTATATACGGAGCTAAAAAACTATCGATTGAGCTTGGAATATCATTTTAAAGCCTTACAGATAGTTGAGCAGTTGGGAGATAAAAAGCGAATTGCCAATATGAAAGTCAATATTGCTTTGACTTATAAACAAATGGGTTTATACGATTCGTCAACACTTTTTGCTGAACAGGCAAAACTATTAGCCTCACAAACAAACTACGATGGGGTAGAAGGGGAAGCTCTAACTTACCTTGGAGAAATTAGTTTTTTGAAAGGGGAAAATAACCTGGCTCTTGAATATTGCCGTCTGAGTTTTCCGCTATTGATAAGAGCACAAGCTATTAATATTCTTTGTATGGCCTACCTAAATTCTGCCGGTATTTTTGAAAAACTAAATCAAAAAGACTCGGT
Organism: Chitinophagaceae bacterium; assembly: GCA_947372235.1. Taxonomy (GTDB): domain Bacteria; phylum Bacteroidota; class Bacteroidia; order Chitinophagales; family Chitinophagaceae; genus Sediminibacterium. The sequence continues at coordinate 961 of CANBSW010000084.1, forward strand.
ATTATTTTATTCCAGGCAATCATTACAACTTGCTAAAGAAAGAAATTTCTTGAAAGAGGTCAGAAACGCTGCTCAATTTCTTTCTCATTATTACCGAAAGTTTAGTGCCGACAGTGCTTTTTATTACCAGGATATTTCCAAGGCGATGAATGACTCACTTTTCAGTCAGGAAAAACAAAATGCCATTCAAAGCATGACTTTTGAAGAAACAATGCGTCAGCAGGAAATAGAAGCTGATAAATTTAAAGAGGAAGAAGACCGAAAACATAATCTTCAATACGCTGCCATTGCTGTGGCACTCTTCAGTTTTGTTATTATATTTTTTCTTTTTAGTCGCAGCGTTATTGTAGGCGATAAATTTATTCGATTCTTTGGTATATTAGGATTACTGGCAGTGTTTGAGTTTATTAACCTGTTAATTCATCCGCATCTTGCACACTTCACCAACGACTCACCGGTTTTGATGTTGGTCATTCTCATGTGCATTGCTGCGCTGCTTATTCCTTTACATCACAAACTGGAGCATTGGATAACACACAAAATGATTGAAAAAAATAAAAAAATACGGATAGCCTCTGCAAAGAGGACGATAGAGAAATTAGAGGGAGAAAACTGATTAGAAACAGATAGTATCATTGCATAAAAAGTAATGTGTTGTGCTATATGATCATATTAAAATAGTAGAGAATCTCTGTGAAACTTCTAAACTCTGTACCTCTGTGTTGAAAAAATCATTTCGAAACATCTGCATTATTTTTTTCAACACAGAGGTACAGAGCACACTGAGTTACACAGAGGTTTATTAAATAGCACAACATGGTAAGAAGTAATCAATTGTAAAACAAAACAATTTAGTTCTCCGAATTACCGCGATGCTTTGTCGAGATACTTTTGGGAGAAAAAACTTATTATTAAGATAAAAATTTGAATATGAAATCTGTTTTTGACGCAACCACCCAAAATGAAATTATAGAAAGGATCCAATCATTGTCACCAGAAAGCAAGGCTCTCTGGGGCAAAATGAATATATATCAAATGGTAAAGCATTGTACCTTATGTGAAGACATGTATTTGGGTACCCATATTGTGAAGAGAGTATTGATTGGTCGTTTATTCGGCAGACTGATCCTTAAACAGGTATTGAAAGATGAAAAGCCATTTGCTAAAAATTCGCCCACCAGTAAACAACTAACTTCATCTGCTGAAAGTGGAAATTTAGAGGCTCAAAAGTCAGAATGGATACATCGTATTAAACAGTATCAAAATTATCATAATCCAAATTTTGTACATCCTTTCTTTGGCCCTTTAACCAAAGAACAAATAGGGTTTTTAGATTATAAACATATTGATCATCATTTAAGACAGTTTGGTGCATAATACCCAACTGCCAAGATAAGGCTTGATAAAATTCTGTTTCCGCAAGGTCTCCCTCCAAAATATAACTATTGCCCAAAAAAGCAGCAACTTCCCCGTTGGGTATCTCGATAGAGGACCCAAGGGTTCCCGAATAAGGCCGGCTTTAATTTATTATTCTAAATCCTGATTGTTAGTTAAATATCCGTTTGTTCTTCGCAATAACTAATGATAGTGGTAAATTAGGAAAGGAGAAATAAAGTGTACGCAATTATCTACTGCATAAAATTGAAATATAGTTCTCCGAATCTACAGTGTCTTCTATCGAGAGATACTGTGGAGAAGTAAACGGGAAATGAAGCAGTCTGTGTCTTGCATTTGACCTCTGTTATTCGAAACACAGGCTGCTTCGTTTCTCGCAGTGACGTTCACTTCATCCTTCATCTGTTCCTTGTTCAATATTCATCTGTTCAAAACCCCCTTCTCACCCTTCAACCAAAAATACCCAACCACCATCGCAATAAATGATGCAAGCAGAACGGAGATCTTTGCAATATCCTGTTGCGCATTATCTGTGAATGCGAGTGTTGAAATAAAAACACTCATGGTAAATCCAATGCCTGCCAGTAATCCGGCACCAATCATTTTGTGCCAGTTAACCCCTCGTGGCAGATCGGCTAATTTTTTCTTTACCAGAAAATAACAGGCTGCACAAATGCCCAATGGCTTGCCTATAATCAGTCCAATCAGGATACCCCAACTAATTGGGGTATTGAGTTCCTGCAAAGCATTGGCCGGCAGTATGATTGCCGTATTGGCCAATACAAAAAGTGGCATAATGATAAAATATACCGGCTTATGTAAATGCAATTCAAATTTGGTGAGTAGTGATGTTGGAATCATCATGGCAAAAACTACACCGGCAACGGTTGCATGAATGCCTGAATTATACATACAATACCATAGTAGGATTCCAAGAAGCCAGTGTACTATGCCGAATTTTATTTTAGCACGATTCAGTATCCACAGTATTAAAATAATAGCAGCACATCCTGCGAGATATAGTAATTGAATTTGTGCACCATAAAATAAAGCAATTACAATTATGGCTCCCAGATCATCAATAATGGCAAGTGCAGTTAAAAATATTTTTAAACTAACGGGAATACGATGTCCCAATAATGAAGCTATTCCTAATGTAAAAGCAATATCTGTTGCAGTAGGAATGGCCCATCCCTGCATGCCATTGCTTCCTTTATTGAAGAGGCTGTAAATAATTGCCGGAACCAACATACCACCTATGGCTCCGAAAACAGGCAGCAAAGATTTTTTTATGGATGATAATTCGCCGGTAAGCATTTCTCTTTTGATCTCCATGCCTACCAAAAAAAAGAAGATAGCCATGAACCCGTCATTGATCACCAGTAATGGTGAATTGGGCAAACTGATGAATCCAAAATGGATATGATGTTCCAGCACTCCGTTAAAACTGTCGGACCAGATATTACGGTACGAATCTTCCCAAAAACCAATATTGGACAATAGCAAAGAAATGATGGTGCAAGCAAGTAATGTGATACCCACAGAACGACTGTCATGGATAAAATGCTGAAGAGGGTGAATGATTTTTCTTCTAAAAAAATGGATCATGTGGCAATTTACTGAATAGCATGCATCCTGTGACCAGAATCATTTTTTATCCGCTAAAGTGCCAAGGCACGAAGGATCACAAGGATTTGGTGAAATCCGCTTGCCTACCCTCGCAATTCGCGGTTAAATTTGCTTCATCAGTTAATAGACCAGCTTCTATTACCAAATCATTAATATTCACATTTTGTGCCTAAAATAGATGCGGATAATTCGTCAGTTTGCTTAAATTGTCACATTATTGCAAAATAATAATAGTAAATCCGGTATCCCTGTAGTGACCTGCTTATCCCCTCAAACTAAAACTGCTGCAGTATTCTGCATGGACATTAGTGGGTTTATACATATACCACAACGATTCATTCTCCTTTTATTTTTATTGTTTCATCAACCATTTTACAATTAAAACCATTGTATGAGGAAATCTTTTACTTTAAAGTACCTGTTGCCTTTGATGATCCTGTCTTTGTTGTTTAATAACCTGAATGCTCAGGTTACCATGACAACAACCGGGAGTTATTTTCAGGATTTTAATACCCTGATCAATACAGGAACTGTAACGTTTACCGACAATAGTACCCTTGCTAATTGGTATGCCAAAAAATCTGCTACCGGTGCACTTTCTTTGTTAACAGGTACAGGATCCAGTAATGCAGGAGGTCTGTATAGTTTTGGTGCCACCAATGCAACCGACCGAGCTTTAGGAACTGTTGGATCTGGTACTCCCGGTAATTTTGCTTATGGGGTTTTGTTGAAAAATACGTCAGGTACTATCATTACAGATGTAAAAGTTACCTATACAATGGAGCAATGGAGAAATGGGGGAAATACTACAGCCCAGCCTCTTACATTTTATTTTCAAAAAAGTGCTTCTGCGATAACAGATCTTCAGCCAAATGTGAATGCTGCCTGGACTCAAGTTCCCGGTTTAACTATTTCAAGCCCTGTTAATACTGCTACTGCGGCAGCGCTTGACGGGAATGTTTCTGCAAACAGAGTAACCGTAACCGGCGTATCTATTCCCGGCTTATCTCTTGCCAATAATGAATATATCATGCTGAAATGGGATGATCCTGATAATGCAGGGAATGATCATGGATTATCAATTGATGATGTTACCATTACCTGGACGGTTACGCCGGTAATCTCAAGCAATGCAGATCTTTCGGTTTTATCCATAAACGCAGGTGCTGTTGCAATAACGCCATCGTTTACCTCGGCAGGACTTAGTTATGCCGCTTCTGTTAGTAATGCTATAAATGCTATTAATCTTTCATTTACAAAAGCAGATGCCAATTCAACGGTAGAGGCGAGGATTAATGGAGGTGCTTATGGAAGTCCTTTGTCAACTTTGCCATTAAATGTAGGCGCCAATACAATTGATGTAAGGGTAACTGCACAGGATGGTATAACGGTAAAAACATATTCAGTAACTGTTACAAGAGCTGCCCCGGCAACACCTATACTTAGTGTTACCTCATCTTTGGCAGCTTTCGGAAATGTATGTACCGGCTTAACTACTGCAGCCAATTCATTTACATTGAGTGGAACTGATCTGGATGTAACAGCAATTTCAATAACAGCTCTTACAGGATTTAGTTTTGCAGAATCTGCGACAGGACCTTTCAGCAGTTCGCTTAGCTTTTCCGGAGGTAGTTCTTTTTCAGGTAAATTAATTTTTGTAAAATTCAGTCCAACAAATGCCCAGTCTTATGACGGAAATATTATTGTGAGTGGAGGAGGAGTTGCCGGCATATCTGTTCCTGTATCAGCAACGGGCATCAATACCCCCGCTTCTGTAAACACAGGAAGTAATCTGGTTGCCGGAACTGCTGCTACATTAAATGGCACGTTAACATCAAATGGTTGTTCTGCTGTAACTTCTTATGGATTTGAATACAGCACCGTTTCCGGTTTTGCAAATGGAACACAGGTTGTATCTACCAACTTAAGTGGAACTGCATATAGTAAAACGGTATCCGGTTTAACAGGCGGAACTACTTATTTTTATAAAGCATTCGCTGTAAATAATGCAGGAACTGCGTATGGTACGCAACAAAGTTTTACCACTTCTAATGTTGTGCCGGTTGTAATGTCGCAACAACCATTGTTGCGGTATTCTGAGAATTTCAGTGATATCACTAACTGGTCAAATAATTTTATTACAGGGGTTGGTGCAAACCGTTTTTCTTCGGTAGCGGTAAATGCAACAGGTACCATTCCCGACGGAATTAAAACAACCGTTTCCAGTGCAAGCTTCCCTTCAAGTACCACTTCTACCGGTGTATTTAGAGGAACAGGAAATATCGTTATGCTGGCTACCGGTGGTGCCAATTCAGAAAATTCAAATGCTGTTGCTTTTGAATTCTATATGGACTTCACTGGCGTTAATGCCGGAACCCTGAGTTTCGACTGGGCCGAAATTAATAACGGAACCGGTAACCGTAATGGCTCACTGCGTGTATACGCCAGTGTTGATGGAATATCATTTACAGAAATTTCTTCTGCGGCGGTTTTAAATCTTACCAATAATGTTCCTGCAACAGGTACCGTTAGCAGTATTGTATTGCCTTCTTTCTTTAACAATAGTCCTTCTGCCAGATTACGTTTTTATTATTACAATGGATCAGGGCCGAATGCCAGCTTAACCGGGTCGAGACCTAAGATCAGTATCGATAACTTAACGGTTACCGCAATACCATCTACTCCATGCGTAACACCGGCTGCAGGCCCAACTTCTTTAACATTCAATAACATAACGGAAACTTCTGTTCAGGGAAATTTCCTTGCGGCAAGTCCGGCTGTTAATGAGTATATAGTTGTAATGAGTACCAACAGCAGTCTTACGTCATTACCCATTGATGGGCAGACTTATTTTGTTGGAGATAATATTGGAGATGGAACCGTAATTGATAAAGGCAGCGATCTTTCATTCTCTGCAAGCGGTTTAACAGGTGCCACCACTTATTATTTCTTTGTGTTCCCTGTAAACAGTGTTTGTACAGGTGGGCCATTGTATTTAATAACAAATCCATTGACAGATGATGCAACTACTGTTGCCGGATTACCAAACTGTTCTGCACCTGCATCACAAGCCACGAATTTAGTAATTATTGCATCTATCAATACCATACAGGGTTCGTTTACTGCCACTGCGGCCGATGAATACCTTGTGTTACAAAGCAGCAGCCCAAGCTTTAGCGGAACTTTGGTAAATGGTATTTCTTATAGTACCGGTGCGGTTGTGGGTAATGCTACTGTGATACAGAAGAGCGGCAATACTTCATTTACTGCGTCTGGATTAAATCCTGCCACACAGTACTATTATTATATTGTCAGTATTAATTCACAGGCTTGTTTAAACGGACCGGTATACAATACGGTTTCGCCATTAATCGGATCGCAAACAACCTTGCCATTGCCATTGTGTGTAACACCGGATGCACAGCCATACAGTATCTCATTCAATGCGTCGAATAACAGTGTAACTGCAACCTTTAATGCAGCAGCAACTGGGTTTAATTATCTCGTGGTAATGAGCAGTTCACCATCTTTAACTTCATTGCCGGTTGATAATACAGATTATGCTGTGGGTAATAGTTTGGGAGGAGGAACCGTTGTATCCAACAATACATCTACCAGCTTTATCGCTAATAATTTAAGTAATTCGACTACTTATTATTTCTTTGTTTTCTCTGCCAATAAAAATTGTACGGGAGGAACCAAATACCTGGTAACATCACCGCTTACCGGAAATGCAACCACCACCAATGCACCGGTAAATAACTATTATTTCGGTAACCTGCATGCTCACTCAGATTATTCGGATGGTAACAAAGACCATCCGGGTTATACACCGGGTGATGATTATAACTATGCAGTGGGAGCGATGGATTTCCTGGGGATCTCAGAACATAACCACTTCTCATCTCTGGATAATCCGGGTAATGAACTGGCCAATTATCATTTAGGTGTTAGCCAGGCTGCCGCTTTTAATGCTATCCCTGCCAACAAAAGTTTATTGGCTTTATATGGTATGGAGTGGGGCGTGATCTCCGGTGGTGGTCATGTTGTGGTATATGGTGATGGATTGAGTGATCTGTTTGGATGGGAGTCGAATGTAAACGGAAAAATCGGGCCCAACTATGATGTGTATGTTCCAAAAAGCACCTACACAGGTCCGGATGGTTTGTTTAAAACGGTGAATGATTATGCATCCAAAAATGCATTTGCAACATTGGCTCACCCGAATAATACCGATTTTAATAATCTTTCAAATGTTCCTTACGATTCAGTGGCTGATGATGCGATCAGCGGTGTGGCTGTAGAGAGTGGTCCTGCAACATCTACCAATACAACTTTCTCCAATCCGGGTTCATCTATGTTCTATCTGTGGTATTACCAGAAATTGCTGGCCAAAGGATATCACCTGGGGCCAACGATCGATCATGATAACCATAATACCACTTTTGGAAGAACCACTACGGCAAGAACGGCGGTGATAGCTCCAACCTTATCACAATCAGACCTGATCAAAGCTGTTAAGGATATGCATTTCTATGCAACAGAAGACATTGATGCTAAAGTTGATTTTACGATCAATACAAGAATCATGGGATCGATTTTTGAAGACAGAAATGCACCTTCTATTTCTGTAAATCTTACAGATGCAACCACCAGCACATCCAATGCACTGATCCGCGTTATGTTCGGCATTCCGGGCAGTGGTATATTACCTGTTGTGATTGATTCTGTATTTGGAAGTTCACTTAGTTATGTTGATAATAGTTTGGCTAATCATGCAACCGGTTATTATTATATCGATATTACTAATGGTTCTTCACGTATTGTTACTTCACCAATCTGGTATACACGTATCTGCGCATCAAATGCTGATCTTACTATTACGGCTTGTAACAATTATACCTGGGCCGGTACTACCTATACTACTTCTACAACTGCAACCAAAGTGTTTACAACAACAGGTGGTTGTGATTCTACGGTGGTATTACATCTTACCATAAATAACAGCCCTGCTTCTGCTACCATTTCATTGGTGGGAAGTGATACGGGTTGTCCGGGTGCAGGTGTTGCTTTTACTGCAACAGCCGATGCAACAAATGGTGCCATCAGTTCTTACGAATGGATGAAAGATGGTATTACGGCAGCAACCACTGCAGCAGGTAATTTTACAGCATTAGCAAGTGGTGCCTATTCTGTAAAAGCAATCAACGAAAATAATTGCTCGGTTATTTCCAATAGTATTAATGCAACTGTTGTTGATAATACAGCACCTGTTGCCAATGTTAGTGTACTTCCAGTATTAACAGGGGAGTGTGGCGTTACAGTAATTGCAACACCAACTGCTACGGATAATTGCACAGGATTGATTACTGCACAAACACCGGATGCTCTCAGCTATACAATACAAGGCACTTATACCATTACATGGACCTATAATGATGGAAATGGAAATACAAGTAGCCAGACACAAACCGTGATTGTAAAAGATATTACAGCACCGGTATTAAGCGGAGTTCCTGCAAATGCTGCGGTAAGTTGTGATAATATTCCTGCACCTGCTACAGTGAACGCCACGGATAATTGTGATGCATCTCCTGTAATTACTTATGCTGAACAAAGTACCCAGAATGCGGATGTACAATCCGTTGGTCATTACCAGTACACCATCACAAGAACGTGGACCGCAACCGATGTGAATGGTAACAGTAGTTCTGCATCGCAGATCATAACTGTAAATGATAGTAAAGCTCCTGTGATTACTGCACCTGCCAATATCATTCAATCCAATGATGATGGACAATGCAGTGCAGTAGTAACGTATTCTGCTTCTGCGAATGATAATTGTAGTCCGGTAACCATTAGTTATAGTATTGCATCAGGTACAGCATTTCCTGTGGGAGTAAGTACGGTAACCGTAACTGCGGTGGATGTTTCGGGAAACAGCTCTTCGGTTGATTTTACAGTAACCGTTAACGATACTGAAAAGCCCGCCATCAAAGCACCCTATTTGGTAAGTGTGCCAAATGATGCAGGCCAGTGTGGCGCAGTGATCACCAATATTGGTACACCATTAACGAATGATAATTGCGGTGTAGCCTCTGTAAGCAATGACCATCCTTCCAGTTTTTATCCTGTTGGAACTACAATTGTAACATGGACAGTAACAGATATCCACGGAAATGTTACGGATACAGCCAAACAAAAAGTAAGGGTAATAGATAATGAATTACCAACCATTAGTGTTACTAATATCAGCGTTAACAATGATGCGGGAACCTGTGGTGCTAATATCATATTGACAACTCCTGTAACCAATGATAATTGTGGAGTTGCTTCTATAACCAATGATCATCCTTCTGTATTCTTCCCTGTAGGAGTTACCAATGTAATCTGGACTGTAACTGATAACAATGGCTGGACAAAAACAGCCGTACAAATCATTACAGTAACAGATACAGAACTGCCAACTATCACTGTAACCAATATCAGCGTGAATAATAATCCGGGAATTTGTGGAGCGAATATTACACTGGCAATACCTGTAACGAATGATAATTGCGGGGTTGCATCAGTAACCAATGATCATCCATCTACATTATTCCCGGTTGGGACAACTTCAGTTATATGGACAGTAACAGATACACATGGGTTAACAAAAACTGCTGTGCAAACAGTATCGGTTCTTGACAAAACAGCACCTGTAATCAATGCAGTAGCACCTCAAGCTTTCTGTTTCAATACTTCCTCTAATTACAGCATACCTGTATTAACTGCCAGTGATAATTGCAGTGGGATTCTTTCAATTTCTTACTCGGTATCCGGTGCTACAACAAAAGCAGTGGTTACAGGAAATAATGCAAGTGGTATATTTAATACAGGCGTGTCAACCATCAACTGGACAGTAGCAGACGCTGCTGGAAATAGCAGTACTTCTTCAACACAGGTTACCGTATATGCATTGCCATCTGCGGCAATCACAGTAAGTAATGCAGATGCGTTCTGTAATAAACTTACTTTAACAGCAAGTACATTGGGAGCCAATCCTCAATACAACTGGATGTATGGGAATGCAACTGTGTTTAACACACAGACCATCAGTTTAGGACAGAATAATGCAGATGGGATTTATCAATTGTATGTAAGCTCAAATGGTTGTACCGGTGCAGCAGCCAGTTATACATTCTCAAAACAAACACTGGCATCCAGTTATACCATTATTGGGTTGAATGATATTGAACTGGGAGAAAATAATACGGTTGCAAGTGGAAGTGTAGGTGTGATAGCAGCTAATGGCGAAGCATCTTTTAGAAGAAACAGTTCTGTTGCATCTGCAGGTTCATTTGTAAAGGCGAAGAAGATCAGTAAAGACGGAGCAAACGTGATCATCGCCAATCCAATTTACAGCCCAGCTTCAGGAATTACATTACCAACTATGCTGCTGAATACTGCTAATACAAATGGACTTCCTAATAAGGATGTTACAGCAAACAGTACTGTAACCGGCAACTATAAAAACCTCACTATTAAAAAAGGAATTAAAGCAACACTTACCGGCAATACATTCGGAGCTATTCGTGTTGAGCAGGGGGCGCAGGTTACCTTTACTTCATCAATCCTTAATATCGACAAATTCCAGGTTGTAAAAGGTCCTAGAATTGGATACAGCTATATTCGTTTTGCGCCTGATACCAAAGTGCTGGTTAGTGGAAGTGTAACTATTGGCAGTCAGGTGTACATCAATCCTGATAATTATAAAGTAACTTTTTATCTCGGTGATCTGAAATCTGATGATGAAGTATTTAGTGTGAAAGGAGGTGATACCAAGGTAACAGCCAATGTGTACATCACCAATGGTAAACTGAAAGTAACCGGTGGTTACAGTTATGGTGATTATGGTAACGGAAAAGGTGATAGTGATAAGGATGATGATGAAGATAAATATTACGGTCAGGGTAACAGTAATGTATATATGACAGGTTTATTTATTGCTGATGAAGTTTCCGGAGAAGGTAAAAATGTGATCTGGAATAACTTTGATTGTAATGCAACACCTGTTCCTGTAATGAATGGATTGCCAATTACTCAATCAGTGATCAGTCCTGAAAAAGAAGTAACCACAACCGAAGAAGACTTGAAAGTAACGGTTTTGCCAAATCCAAGTAGCAGTTTGTTTACTTTAAAGATTGAGAGCAGATACAGCACACCGGTAAACCTGCGTGTAATGGACAGCAGGGGCAGGGTAGTGGATGCAAAATCACAGATCGGCGCTAACAGTACCATTCAGATAGGGCAGAATTATGCCGGCGGTACCTATTATGCAGAATTGATTCAGGGTGGTAAACGCAGAGTAGTTCAACTGGTGAAACTGCGCGGATAGTACCTTTTTATACGTAAACCTGAAAGAGGTGCTCAAAATGAGCACCTCTTTTTTTGCGGGCTATTGTAACAGATTTACAGCAGAAATGTCATCGTTTGCCTGAACTGTGTAGTGATAAACCGGGTTTTTTTCCGTGAATTCCCCACGAATAAACCGTTTAAACCACAGGCTTATTATGGCTAAAAATGATAATATTTGGTAAGTGAATTTGAAGTGTGTGGTTCTTTTATCCAATATCCAAACCAGTGAAAACTGTGAATCATTTATACGTTGTATTAAATGTGTTCTTTACTGTTGCTTGCTACCTGATAGCCAGCATAGATAATTATAGTTTCTTTCCCTTTTTTCTTTCTGTTCAACTTCTTTATCAGTACCTGTTTTTCTTCAACGCTTTCTTTTTTTTCCTTCTGTCAGATGTGTTCTGTTTGTTTAGCATTGATTCGTATTTGACAACGCGGGTTAGAAAGTTTATAAAAAACTGTAGTACTCATTTGTCACGTATATCCAATAAAATGATCCAATTCCCAATAGCATTTAATATCCAGGCTTTATGAAAACGAAATTTACTCAAATCAAAGGCAGAGCAGTATTGGCAATTTTTTTCCTGCTGTTTTTAACATCATCCGTATTTGCACAAACAAATTATTATGTATCTGCTACAGGCAATAATACCAATAATGGATTGTCTGCTGTAACTGCAAAACTTACGATCCAGAATGCTGTAACAACTGCGGCATCAGGTGATATTATTAATGTGGATGCCGGTACTTATAACGAACAGGTGCTTGTAAATAAGAGTGTCACTATCAAAAGCAGTGGCGCTTCTCAGGCGATCATTAAGTTTAGTGGAATTCCTGCTGGCAAAAAAGCCCTGTTTGATATTTCTGTACCCAATGTTACACTTGATAACCTTAACATGAAGGTTGACCTTACCAAACTTAGCAGTGCTGTAATTGCCAGTGGAATTAATGTGAGCAATCTCAAACTGACAAATAATGTGATTGAGGCGATCGGGTCAAGTAACGCAAACTCATTTGGGTCTTATGGCGACAGAAATGCGATATCGATCAATTATACAGGAACCACGAATTACCGTGTTGCATCAGGTGGAGTGAGTAATGTGATTTTTTCAACCAATGTCATCACCGGAGTAGTGAATGATGGATTTGGGGTAAGCCGTTATTTCCGTTCAGGAGTTTCTATGGATGAAGGTGGTGGAGTGTTTGGCGCAAATGTGATACAAACCATCAACCATGATCTTTTATTTCGCTTTGGAAACAACGGAGCTATCAGTGTTGCCGATAACATCTTTAACGGTGGTGGTATTGAACTTACCGATATGAATGCAGCAGCCGGTACATTAACCATTGCAAGAAATGTTTTTAATGCCGCTTTTGCAAACCTGGCAGCACCGGGAACAGCAGTATTGCGTTTACGAAATAATTACAATTTTATCAACACATCGGTTAATGATAATATCTTCTCCGGACATGAGTGGGGTATCAGCCTTGAAAATTACAATACTGTATCACTCGATAATAACAGCTTTACTCCATTAAGTACTTCATCTTCTTATCACCATATAACCATCAATACAAAATCAATCAGTAGTAATTCTGCTGCAATCGTTCAAAAGGCGATCAGTGCAAAACTTACCAGAAATGTTTTTAACGGATCTTCCGTTGCGGGTGGTACGGCTTTGTCATTTTTTAACCATGATGTGGATGCTGCCTCTTTCGGAACATTCACAATAGGAACCGCCGGGAATGAAAACATTTTTAATACAGGTATTAAAAATGTTGTACTACTGGACAATCAGGCCGGAGCCAGTAATGGTTCTGTATTTCCGGCGTATAACCTCACCATTGGAGCAAGTGCAGCAGTGATCACAACCATGTCCGCCTGGACAATTCCGCTGGATATTTCTAACAATACCTTTGATCTTGGCAGCGGTGCTGCATTGCCTTCCGCACTTTCACAGGATGATTTGTTTAGTCTGGAAAATAAGATCCAGCATAAAATAGATCAACCTGTATTGGGATTGGTTACAGTAAAACCCAATAATTTATATGTAACAACCAATAGTTTTTTAGCACCTGCTACAACAGTACCGTCTATTCAACGCGCGATTGATCTTTCATTAAATGGGTTTACGGTAAATGTAGGTGCCGGTACTTTCACAGAAAACCTAATCGTAAATAAAGAAATTGAGATCAAAGGAAAAAATCAGGCAGCTACAACGATTATTCCTGCTGTATCCAACCCTGATTGTGCCGGTTCAGGTGGTGGTTCATTATGTGCAGGAGGCAGTAATGTGATACTTATAAAGGCCAATAATGTAATCATTGATCAATTAAGTATTAATGGAGATAATCCTGCCATTACCAGTGGCTACACCGTTGGTGGTGCCGATATAGATGCACGTAACGGTATCATTACAGATCATAGTATTTCGGGTATCATATATAATCATTTAGTTGTTCATCATGTAACGGTTCAGAATATTTATTTAAGGGGAGTGTATGCTTCAACAGGTGGTAGTTTCGATTTTAATAATAATACGGTTTCCAATGTTCAGGGAAATACAAATTCGATTGCACTGTTTAATTTTGGAGGATCAGGAATTTTTAACCAGAATACAGTAAGCCTTGCAAACGATGGGATTGTTTCAAACTGGTCTACCGGAACTATTTATTCAGGAAATACAGTAAGCAATTCCGCTAGTGGTATTCATACAGATAACAATGGAGGATCAGGTGGTATTGCAGATATTATCCGGAATAACCAGGTAACAGCCGGCCCCGCACTGCATGGATATGGCATCATGGTATTTGCACCTTATGTTGCTGCAGTTGTAAAAAATAATACCATCACAGGAATGGATGTTGCATTAACCTGTTCCGGGCAGCAAGCCAATGTGATCCCAGAGTTTGCAGGTAATACTGTAGATGGACAAGCCAATCCCAACAGTACAGGCGTATACATAACTACTGATTTATTCGGATTTGGTACTGCCAATGTCTCTGCCAATTTTCATAATAATATCATTCAAAATAATGTGGATGGATTTTATCTGGAATCAGAAGCGGGTAACACTCTAAACGTAATAGCCAATAATAATTTTATTGCTGCAAACAGCAATAGCAATGTTACGCAGGCAACCGGTGCAGGTGGTACAGGAAATTTTTCAGCAGACATGAATTGTAACTGGTGGGGAACGGCTACTCCTGCCGGTATCAGTGCAACCATTAGCGGAGCAGCTGTTACACATACACAATGGTTATCCAATGGAAATGATAGTGATCCTGCAACTCCGGGATTTCAACCAACCGGAGCCTGTGGTGTTCCCGTTGCAAATGCACAGGTAACTGCCATTACCCATGTGCTTTGCAAGGGAGGATCAAATGGATCTGTCAACATTGGTTATACAAACGGTCTTGGCACTGTTACATATTCTTTAGATGGAGGTACTAAAGTTATTGTAACATCATCTCCATTTATTATTAGTGGGTTATCTGCAGGCAATTACACTGTTGTAATTGCAGATGAGGCAACCAGTATCTCAGTTCCTGTAACAGTCATAGAACCTGATGCTGTTACAGCGAATTATAGTTTTACTCCAATACTTTGCAATGGAGCAGTAAGTATGCAAACATTGGTAATCAATGGTGGCACAGCACCGTATAATGTGATTAATCAGAATGGGGGAGTTTATGTAAGCGGTGCACAAGCCGGCGTTCCTTATTCAGGCAATACCTATTCCGCTTTTTATCTGTTAACGGTTACTGATGCCAATGGCTGCAGTTATGCATTCTCTGCAACCATCACACAACCTGATCAATTGCAGGTTTCAGCAACAGCCACCGATATAACTTGCAATGGTAATTCAACTGTAACAGTAAATGCAACAGGCGGAACTTCTCCGTATATTGGAACAGGCGTTTATTCTGTATCAGCAGGAACCTATACGTATACCGTAACAGATGCCAATGGCTGCAGTGCCTCTCTAACCATAACACCTGCTGTTATTGCAGACACAGAAAAACCAAAAGTAAAAGCACCGGGAGCCTATAGTGTGGTTAATGCACCCGGACAATGTGGTGCTGTTATTCCATCTATTGGTACACCGTTTACGAGTGATAATTGTGGGATAGCCAGCATTACAAATGATCATCCTTCTACTTTCTATCCGGTAGGAACCACTACTGTTACATGGATCGTAACAGACCTGAGTGGTAATGTAACAGATACTGCAAAACAAAAGATCAGGGTAATTGATAATGAATTGCCAACCATTAGTGTTGCTGATATTACAGTGAATAATTCTGTAGGTATCTGCGGAGCAAATATTACACTTGATAATCCACTAACAACTGATAATTGCGGTGTAGCAACAGTAACCAATGATCATCCATCTACTTTATTTCCTGTTGGTACAACGTCTGTAACATGGACTGTTACCGATATTCATGGCTGGACAAAAACGGCAGTACAAAATGTAACCGTAAAAGATGCAGAAAAGCCGGTAGTGATCACACAGCCGCTGACTATTTATTTGTCAGCATCAGGAACTGCATCAATAAATGTAGCGCAAGTAAATAATGGAAGTACTGATAACTGTGGTATTGTAAACTATAGTTTGAATACAACAACTTTTACCTGTGCTAATCTTGGAAACAATACGGTAATACTTACTGCAACAGATGCTGCAGGGAATTCTGGAACAGCAACTGCCGTAATTACCGTTAAAAATAATATTGCCCCATCTATTACTGCAGTAAGTGATCTGGCTTTCTGCACAAATGCAAATGGACTATATACCATTACTGCACTTTCTGTTTCTGCAAATTGTGGAAGTATCTCTGTTTCCTATATTATTACAGGAGTAACTAACAGAAGCGGTAACACAAATAATGCAAGCGGCTCATTTGGAGTTGGCATATCAACGATTACATGGACAGTAAATGCAGGTGGTGTAACCATTTCCACAACTCAGAAAGTAACGGTAGGAGCCGGCGTTTCTACAGCACCGGTTATCACCGTAAGCAATGCTGATGCATTCTGTAACAAAGTAACGCTTACTGCGGGCACATCAGGCTCGAATGTACAGTATAGTTGGGTATATGGAAACACACCAGTATTCAATACACAAAGCATCAGTCTTGGTCAGAATAATGCAGACGGTGTTTATCAGGTATTTGTAACATCGGGTGGTTGTACCAGTGCAGCTGCATCGTATACTTTCTCAAAACAAACACTGGCCAGCAGTTACACCATTATTGGTCTGGAAGAAATTGAACTGGGAGAGAATAACACAGTAGCAAGCGGAAGTGTAGGTGTGACCTCAGCATCGGGCGAAGCATCATTTAGAAGAAACAGTTCTGTTGCTTCGGCAGGTTCTTTTGTAAAAGCCAAAAAGATCAGTAAAGATGGCTCAAATGTATCCATCACTAATCCGATCTACAGTGCAGCATCAGGTATTGTATTGCCAACCATGTTGCTGAATACGGCTAACACAAATAATCTTCCTAATAAGGATGTATCGCAAAATAGTACAGTAAACGGTAATTATAAAAACCTGACTATTAAAAAAGGAATTAAGGCAACTCTTAGCGGCACTGCATTTGGTACAATCAGGATTGAGCAGGGGGCGCAGGTAACGTTTACTTCTTCTACTTTGAATATCGATAAATTCCAGGTGGTTAAAGGCCCAAGAAGCGGATACAGTTATGTTCGTTTTGCACCTGACACCAAAGTGTTGGTAAGCGGAAGTGTAAGCATTGGCAGTCAGGTGTATATCAATCCTGATAATTATAAAGTAACTTTTTATCTGGGTGATAAAAAGTCTGACGACGAAGTATTTACAGTAAAAGGAGGCGATACCAAAGTAACCGCCAATGTATACATCGCAAAAGGAAAGCTGAAAGTTACAGGTGGTTACAGCTACGGTGATTATGGAAATGGCAGAGGTGATTGCGACAGAGATGACGATGACGATAAA
>CANBSW010000085.1 GCA_947372235.1 Chitinophagaceae bacterium
TAAACCGTATTTGGCTATCAACCAAAAAAAATGGTGCCCTCTGCATTGAAGGATCAAGCATACAGATCTTTGATAAAAGATGCGGCCTGCCTATTGATTATATAAATGCAGTCCATCTTTCCAAAGATGGAAATATTTATATAGGATTACGCGATATGGGCATGATTGTTATCGGAAAAGATAAAATGCGCTGGCTTTTCAGCAATTCAAAAAATATGAATTGGCATTCTATTCTAAGCTTTTATGAAGACGAAGATGGCATTTGGGCAGGAAGTTTTTTAGGAGGGCTTTTGCGTATGGGGAAAAAGGATACGATTCAATATTCGATTTCAGGAAATTATCGTGAACGGATCTTTGATATCAAAAAAGCCCCGGGAGGTGGACTTTGGATCGCCTCGTACAGTTCTGCATTATGTTATTTCAATAAAACAGATCTGGTGATCATGAATGAAACGAATGGATTGTTGAACAGATTTCCCTTTATGTTGTTTGAAGATAGCTTTCATAACTTATGGGTTAGTAATCTGGAATCCGGATTTTCCAGGGTTAATGAAAATAGTTTTTATATTCAGTCATATGAAAATCCGGCCATCGGCTTTGTAAGAAGATTGATGCCTGATTCTAAAAATGGGAAATGGATTATTACTGAAGGAAGAAATATTCAATACCAAAAAAACAAAGAAACCATTTCATTTACCTGTATCGACAAAAATAACCTTCAACCATTTACATACCCATTAGATGGCATCCTTACTGATGACGGTACAATATGGACGGGAAGTTATGGTCCGGGAATTGTTCGTTTTGATGGCACAACTTATACAGCTTATCTCTACACAACTTTTCCCGATAATAGTATTGTCCGTTTCGTTGAAAAAGATGCTGCCAATAATATCTGGTTTTGCCCAACAAATTTTGGTCTAATCAAATACGACAATACCTCTTTTTTTCATTACACGCAGGAATCAGGTCTTCTTTCCAATACGGTTAGTAAACTTTTTCTTGATGGGAACCACAAAACCTACTGGACTTTTGAAAATGGATTTCAGCGCTTAACAAATGAAAAAGTAGAAACTTTTTTTATCGGTACTAAACTATTCTCTGACCAGATAAATGAACTTTTTTCAGTTGATCAACAAACAACTTTATTGGGAACCAATGAAAAGGGATTGCTGATCATCAACCATAATAAAATTTACCAATTCACAACCAAGGATGGTTTAGCATCCAATAAAATAAAAACAATTATATGCGATGGGGCAGGTAAATACTGGATATCTACCGATAAAAGCATTGAATCATTTCAATTAGAGGGAATCAATATTAGTAACCATACGGTATTCAATGAAACCAATGGTACTTTTCTGATGGAAGCTGAAAATGTATTTCTGGATCCAAACGGAACTCCTTACTGGTCAATTGGCGATAAGAAACTTGTGTTAAATCCTGCTTTTCTGAAACAAAATAAAGTACCTGCATTTTCCATCAACCAGGTTTTTGCTGATAATGAATTACAGAAACCAAATACTGAAATCTCCATATTACCCAATCAAAAGATCAATATTAACTATACGGCAATTTTCTGGGGAAGAGAAAATAATTTAGCCATGAAATATTTATTGATTTCAGACAGAGGAGATACAAGTAGTAATGTAATTGGTGATAAAGGCCATATAGCCATTAGTGAGATATTACCGGGTAAATACCGGATCATTCTTTCTGCCCAGGATAACAACAAAAACTATTATTCCACTCCCCTCTTTCTTGAGATCAGAAATTTCTGGTACAATACCTGGGTATTCAGGATAAGTATGGCAATTGCATTGATTGCTGCTATTATATATTATTATAAACGAAAAGCGAAAAGACAAACGGATATCAATAATTTATTGGAATTGAGAGTGGCTGAACAAACCGAGCAGCTTTTACAGGAAAAAAAAGAATTGCTAAAAAGCTATCAGGTAATAGATGACCAGAGCCAGGAAAAAGATGTCCTGATTCAGGAAATCAATCACAGGGTAAAGAACAATCTCCAGTTTATCAGTGCCATGATTGAAATGCAGCTTAAAAAGGATTACTCAGCTCAAACAATACAAGCCCTGGGAAATACTTCCAGTCGTATAAAAGCGATGTCGCTGGTACATGAAATGTTGTATTACAAAAAAGATCTACAGTTACTATCTACCAAAAAGTATATCAATGAATTAATAAACAGTTTGAAATTAATGGCGGGAGAAACAGACAGGCTTATTAAGTTCACGATTGATATCATTGACATCAATATAACTTCCAGAACAGGCATTTCAATTGGTATGATCATTTCAGAACTGGTGATCAATTCTCTAAAATATGCTTTTGAAAAAAATGAGAATCCGGAAATAATAGTTGTCCTATCTAAAGAAAATGAAACCGGTAACATTATTTTACAAATAGGAGATAATGGACAGGGTATTAAGGGTGATTATGAATCTAAAAAAGGTTTGGGAAGCCGGCTGGTAGATATTTTTAGCCGGCAATTAAAAGGGAAATATACCATTCAATCTGATAACCAATTTGTTTATACACTTATTTTTAAATCCCCCGAAATATGAGTTCGCTTAAAATACTGATAGTGGAAGACGAAATATTGATTGCCGAACACATCAAAGACCTTTTAAATTCCTTTGGCATGGAAAAGGTTTTTTTGGCAGATACAAAGGATACAGCTTTAGAGTCAATTGAATCTTTACAACCGGATCTGATATTACTGGATCTGCATCTTGAAAATGAAATGGATGGATTAGATATTGCCAAAATCATTGATGAAACGTTGGAAACGCCTTATATTTTTATTACGGCCAATTCAGACAAACTGGTCATTCAGAAAGCTGTTAATACGGGTGCCGCTTCTTATATTACAAAGCCACTAAAAATTTCCGATCTTTTTGCAGCCATACAAATTGCTTTAAAAACAATACCCTCTATTGAAAACAAATGTCTGCTTGTAAAAAACGAGGGCTCTACATTACGTCTTCCTGTTATGGAAATCATGTATATAGAAAGCAATGGCAATTATATTCATATTAACAGTAAAAAAGGCAAAACAATGTCGCGTCAATCGCTTGAATGGGCCGAAGAACATTTACCCAATCGAATATTCCTCAGGGTACACCGTTCATTTTTAGTGAATGCGAATTATGTATCACGCATCAATGCCAAATCTTTATTCATTGAGGAAACAGAGATTCCAATTTCGAGAACTATTACCACAGAGGTCATGAATTTTTTCAAGTTCTTATAAACCTGTCTTGAAGTAATTTATTCTTACTGATATAAGCAGACTCAACCAACATCTGGATTGATGATGAAAGTAGATTGTACAATTTCAAAACCATTTGGTTTCTGATCTTATATATCCTAAATAAAGTATACAATTGCGAGTGACTTGTTAGCTGGCTATATATATTAACCTTATAATATGCAAGTAATTCAGTTTTAGCTGTTATTTTATTTATTTCGTTTTCTTTCCCAATTTCTTCGTTTATTTTCGTTTTTTTGCTTTTTTTTACTCATATTCGTTCAGCAATACTATTTTTATGCTTGCCCGCCATCGTAGAGAAAAAATTGTAGACCTGATAAAAGAAGACGGATCAGCCAAAGTGCTTGATCTGGCCAAATTATTTAAAGTAACAGAAGTTACCATCCGGCAGGATCTGGAAAAACTGGAAACAGACGGATTGATTGTAAGGGAACATGGCGGAGCGTATCTGAAAAACATCAAAGACCAGGTGCAGAATTTCTCTCTTTCTCATAAGGAGAATATGGATAAAAAAGAAAGCATTGCCACAAAATGTCTTGAATTTATTGAAAGTGGCGACACCATTATTTTAGACTCAGGTTCTACCACCACCGAGATCGCCAAAAAATTAAAAGGGTTTAAAAATTTAACGGTTATCACTAATGCTTTGAACATTGCACTGATCCTTGGTGCAGAATCCGGCATTGAAGTAATTGTAACCGGCGGTGAATTTAAACCCCCTACCCTCTCCTTAACCGGACAAAAAGCTGCTGATTTTTTTAAAGGATTACATGTACAAAAATTATTTTTAGCAACAGCAGGCATTACCTTAAAAGCAGGATTAACTTATCCGAGTATCAGTGATATCGTACTAAAGAAAGCCATGATCGATGCAGCTGATATAACCTATCTGGTAGCAGACTCTACCAAGATCGGGAAAGCTGCATTTGCAAGCCTGGGGGCACTTTCAACCATTGATTACATAGTAACCGATAAAGGAATTCAAACAAAGGATAAAAAGATTTTTAAAGAAAATGAGATCAAATTAATCATAGCAAAATAATCCATATGGACACGAATAAAAAGAACTCCACACTTGGTGTAATTATCGGCAACCGCGATTTTTTTCCGGATAAATTAGTGGCAGAAGCAAGAACTGAAATACTTGAGTTGTTTAAGAATTTAAATATCACACCGGTTCTATTGGACGAAACTGATTCAAAACTAGGAGGTGTGGAAATTTTTTCTGAAGCAAAAAAATGTGCCGATCTGTTTAAAAAGCATGCCGATGAGATTGATGGCATATTGGTTGTTCTTCCCAATTTTGGAGATGAAAAAGGGGTTGCAGAAACCATCAAACTATCCGGTCTCACAGTTCCTGTATTGGTACAGGCCTATCCTGATGACCTCAATAAAATGGATGTAGTAAACCGCCGCGATGCCTGGTGCGGTAAGATTTCCGTTTGTAATAACTTATACCAATTCGGAATAAAATTCACACTTACTACAAAGCATGTTGTGAGTCCGAAGGATGCAACTTTTATTCAGGATCTGAAAAAGTTTACCGCTGTTTGCAGGGTAGTAAAAGGCTTGCGTAAAGTTCGTATTGGCGCCATTGGTGCAAGGCCCGGAGCCTTTAATACAGTGCGTTACAGCGAAAAGATCTTACAACGTAATGGCATTTCAGTAACCACAGTTGATCTTTCCGAAATTCTGGGAAATGCGAATAAACTAACCGCTAATGACGCGTCTGTAAAAGAGAAATTAGAAAAAATACATGCTTATACATCGGTAGGATCAACACCAAATGACAAGTTGGTACAAATAGCAAAGCTTGATGTGGTGTTGGCAGATTTTATGAAAGAAAATTATTTAGATGCAACAGCAATTCAATGCTGGACATCTCTCCAAAAAAATTATGGCTGTAATGTTTGCACCAGCATGAGTATGATGAGCGAGAATATGCTGCCGAGTGCATGTGAGGTTGATGTAACAGGTACTTTGAGTATGTATGCCATGCAGTTGGCAAGCGGCTCACCATCTGCATTGGTGGATTGGAATAATAATTATGCCGATGATGAAAGTAAGTGTGTATTATTCCATTGTGGTAACTGGGCAAAATCTTTTCTCCCCGATATACAGATCAGCACGGCACCTATTTTGGGAACCAGTGTGGGAACTGAAAATACCTATGGGGCACTGGATGGCCGCACCCCCGCCATGCCATTGACTTACGGGCGAATCAGTACAGACGATTGCAAAGGAATTATCAAAGCCTATATTGGTGAAGGAGAATTAACCAATGATGCATTAACCACCTTCGGAAACAGAGCCGTTGCACAGATTAACAATTTACAAGGATTGATGAATTATGTATGTAAAAATGGGTTTGAACACCATGTGGTTATGAATGCCAGTAAAACAGCTGACATTTTAAAAGAATCATTTGAAAATTATTTAGGATGGGAAACGTATCAACACTAATCGGGTTGCATCGTGTCAATTGAATTTATTATGACAATAAAAGAATTAAAAATACAATCTATACAATACAGAAAAAAAATTCTTCAATACATTGTTGGTGCCAATGCCGGCCATACTGGTGGAAGCCTTTCCTGTATTGATATTTTGAATGTATTGTATAACAGGGTGATGAATGTATCGCCCGAAAATTTCGGTTCTCAAGAGAGAGACAGATACATACAAAGCAAGGGACATTGTGTGGAAGCACTGTTTGTAGTTTTGGCAAGCAAAGGATTTTTTCCGGAAGAAGATCTGAATACGCTTTGCAAATACAAGTCGCATTACATTGGGCATCCTACCAAAAAAGTGCATGGTGTTGAGCAAAACACCGGCGCATTAGGGCATGGTTTACCTATTGCTGTTGGTAATGCCATCGCTGCAAAAATGGACGATAAAAATTTCCGTGTATTTACTTTATTGGGAGATGGAGAGTTGCCCGAAGGGAGCAATTGGGAAGCTGCATTATCAGCCTCACACTATAAGCTTGATAATTTATGCGCCATTATTGATAAAAACAGTTTACAGATCACTGCCCCAACAGCTGTTGTGATGAACAGTGATCCGATAGATAAAAAATTTGAAAGTTTTGGATGGGCAGTAAGATCGATCAATGGAAATGATATGGAGGAACTGATCAGTGCATTCGAAAGTTTACCATTCGAAAAAGGAAAGCCTTCTGTAATTATCGCACATACAACCAAAGGCAAAGGTGTGAGTTATATGGAGAATCAATTAAAATGGCATCACGGGGTGCCTAATAAAGATGAATATGCATTGGCAAACCAGGAATTGGATCATGCATTAACACAATTATAAAATGGCAGAAACAATTAATACCAATAGTTATAAAGCAAACCTGGAAGTATTCTCTGATACTTTACAGAAACTGGCTGCAACAGACAGAAATATTGTGGCGGTAACCAGTGACAGCAGGGGTTCCGGCAAACTCGTTCCTTTTGGCAATAAATATCCGGCGCAAATTGTTGAAGTGGGCATTGCCGAACAAAATCTGGTAGGTGTAGCTGCTGGATTGGCATCCTGTAATAAAAAAGTATTCGCTGTATCACCTGCCTGTTTTTTAACAGCAAGGGCTTTGGAGCAAATTAAAAATGATGTAGCGTATTCAAACAATCCGGTTAATCTCGTAGGCATCAGTGCCGGCGTTAGTTATGGAGCTTTGGGAAGTACGCATCACAGTTTACATGATTTTGCTGCATTAAGAGCCATTAACAATATTACCATAGTTGCACCTGCAGATAACTTTGAAACAGAACAAGCAATCATATCAGCCGCTGAAACCAATACACCCATCTATCTGCGTTTTGGTAAAAAAGCAATGCAATCCTTAGAAGAAATGCCTTCAGCGAAATTTGAATTTGGAAAAGGCAGGGTTATAAGAACAGGGAATGATATCGCCATCATTGCAACCGGCGAAGCAGTTTACCCGGCACTGCAAGCTGCTAATAAATTAAAAGAGGAAGGCGTAGCAGCAACTGTTGTAAGCATGCATACCATCAAACCTTTAGATACTGAATTGCTTGCGAAGCTGGCTACACAATGTGGTGCGATTGTAACAGTAGAAGAACATAGTGTGTATGGTGGTTTGGGAGAAGCATGTGCATCTTATTTATTGCAGCATGGTTTTTCAAAGCCATTTAAAATAATGGGCATTCCTGATGAATACACGGTTACAGGTTCTCAACAGGAGATCTTTGATCATTATGGGATCAGTGAAAAAGGGATCAGTGACACTATGATCGCATTATTGAGTAAATAACAAAAGATTGAAAAATGGCAATTGCCATCAGTAATATAAATAGGATAACGATGAAAAAATGCTTGTCATTAGTGGTGATCTTTTACAGTCTGCTTTTTGCAAACTGTAAAAATAAAACTGCCCAACCACATCAGAAAAAGATGGCGATTGTGGTATCCACACTTAATAACCCATGGTTTGTATTTTTAGCTGAGACAGCAGCTGCCAAAGCAAAAGCATTGGGGTATGATGCGAAAGTTTTTGATTCGCAAAACAATACATCATTGGAGAGTGATCATTTTGAAAACATTATTGTATCCGGCTTTGATGCCATCTTATTTAATTCAACAGATGCCAATGGATCTGTAGCCAATGTATTAAAAGCCAAAGTAGCAGGGATTCCGGTTTTTTGTATGGACAGAGAGATCAATTCTCCCGATGCTGCTACTTCTCAAATTCTATCAGACAGTTATTCCGGTGCCGTATCTATCGCTAAATATTTTACGCAACAGTTAGAGAAAAAAGGAAATTATGTGGAGATACTGGGTATTGTGGGCGATAACAATACATGGGCCCGTTCAAAAGGATTTCATAGTGTGGTAGATAATTATCCCAATCTGAAAATGGTAGCACAACAAAGTGCCGATTTTGACCGGAACAAAGCGCTCGAAGTAATGGAATCCATTCTTCAGGCACATCCGGATATTGACGCTGTTTTTTGTGGTAATGATGGAATGGCAATGGGTGCTTACCAGGCATTGGTATCAGCCGGTAAGGCGCAGAAAGTAAAAGTATATGGCTTTGATGGTGCAGAAGATGTGATCACATCAATCAGCGAGAACAAAGTGGCTGCAACAGGCATGCAGTTTCCTAAGGTAATGGCTGAAACGGCAGCGATTTTTGCGGATGAATATGTGAAAGGGAAACGTGATTTTCCAAAAAAGATCCCGGTAGCAGTTGAACTGGTTACTGCAAAAAACATAAACGATTATACTGCTTACGGAAAAAAATAAAACAATGCGAAACAAGTTACTGAAATATACTTTACTGGTTGCAGTTATTGCTTTTGCGGGCTACAAATCTGTTTATTTTAAAAAACTAAGCAATATAAAACAAACTGCTGCCGGGCAGTTTGATGCGAAATCATTCGCAAAAAAAATCTGGACAGATCAATTGCCTGCGAAATTAGACAGTGCCATTGAACTGGCGCAGTTATTAGATTCAATCAAAACAGATCCTGATGCGGCTTTTAAGAAATATTCAAATGCAATGGCCATAGGCAACTACCGCTACAGTTTAGTTAAAGTAACAGGAATGGTTACCGGCGTTTATGAAGATTATATTGAATTACAGATCACGAATGGTTTATCGAAAATAAATGTTGCTACAGAATTCATCTATGGAAACGCCATCAGAGATGCATCGAAATTATTTGATGTAAAAGATTTTACCAATAGTACTGATTTAAGTAATATTTCTGAAGCATTAAATGGAATTGTAAAACAGGAAATTTTGCCCTCCTTTAAAACAGCCGTAAAAAAAGGGAGCAAAATAGCAGTAATCGCTGCAGTTGAGATTAATATGGCCCATATTAATTTAAATAACCTGGAATTGATCCCTGTTCAAATAAAAATTCTGCCATAAAATATGCTGATCGCAAAAAACATATCAAAGAAATTTTCAGGTGTGATTGCATTGGCAAATATTAGTATGGAATTGCATCCGGGCAAAGTAAATGCCATTATAGGTGAGAATGGAGCAGGCAAATCTACACTAATGAAAATATTTTCCGGCGTGCATACACAGTATGAAGGAGAAATATTTTTCAATAACAAACTTGTAAAATTTAAGAGTACTAAAGAAGCAGAAGATGCCGGTATCTCTATCATTCACCAGGAATTAAACCTGGTTCCTCATTTATCAATTGCTGAGAATATTTTTTTGGGACGCGAGTTAACCAATTCATTGGGAATGGTGAAAGCAAAACTGATGAATGAAAAAACAACCGAACTTTTATCAAAGCTAAATTTGAATATTGATCCGGCTACCAAGATCGCTGCATTAAAAGTAGGGCAACAACAATTGGTTGAGATCGCAAAAGCCTTATATACCAATGCAGAAGTGATCATTATGGATGAACCAACATCGGCCATCAGCGATAAAGAAGTAGATAACCTGTTTGCTATTATCAACCAGTTAAAATCTGAAGGAAAGATCATAGTATACATCTCACACAAATTCAAAGAATTGTTTGCCATTGCAGACCGGTATGTAGTTTTAAGAGATGGAAGTACAATTGACTCAGGAAATATCAACGAAATAACCCAGGATCAGCTGATCCACAAAATGACGGGGCGAAATATCAGAGAGAATAAACGTTCTTCTTCGGTAAAAGATCAGCCTGTTTTATTTTCTGCAAAAAATATTACACTCAATCATTCCTTATTTAAATCAAAGAAAGTACTGAACAATATTTCATTTGAATTACACAACGGTGAGATACTGGGCGTATATGGATTGATGGGCGCCGGAAGAACAGAATTGATGGAATGCATTTTTGGATTACACCCTAAAAACGGTTCGGGAGAGATCAGCATTGGAACTGAGGTTCAAAAAATAAAATGTCCTGCCGATGCAATGGCAGCAGGAATTGCATTGGTACCGGAAGATCGAAAATTGCATGGTCTGATCATCAACCAATCCATCCGTTTTAATATCAGCATCAGTGTTTTGGAAACTTTGCAGAAATGGGGTTTATTACTGAGCGCAGGAAAAGAAAATAGTTTATCAGAAAATTATATCAACAAACTATCTATCAAAACCGCATCAGATAATCATCTCGCTAAAACATTAAGTGGCGGTAATCAGCAAAAGATTGTGCTGGCTAAATGGCTGGCAACTCACCCCCAGGTTTTATTGCTGGATGAGCCAACACGTGGAATTGATATTAATGCAAAAGCTGAGATCTATGAACTGATGAAAACATTGGCAGCAGAAGGTATGGGCATTATTATTGTATCTTCTGAATTACCGGAAATTTTAACTGTGGCTGATAATATTTTGGTGATGACTGAAGGAGAACTTACCGCTAACATACCAATTGAGGAGGCTACTGAAGCCATCATATTAAAACACGCCATTCATAAAAACTAATTTCATACCATGACTGTTGCCAATTTAAAATATTCAAAATCATTAAGCAAATTTCAGTCGCTTATTGCATTACTGATCTTATGCATTGTGTTAAGCATTTTGACTGATAAGTTCTTTACCGCAGAGAATGGACTGAATGTATTGCGACAAATTGCCGTGAACATTTGCATTTCAGTTGGCATGACGCTGGTCGTATTAACAGCAGGAATTGATTTATCTGTTGGCTCTGTACTGGCCTTATGCAGTGCAGTAACCGCTGGGTTATTAAAAAACGGCATTGAAATACCTGCCGGAAATCTCTGGATAGGGTTTACTTTATTGGGAGCAGTATTGGCGGGACTACTTCTTGGTTTTTTATTGGGATGCTTTAATGGTTTTGCGATTACAAAATTTAATGTACCTCCATTTGTGGCAACATTAGCCATGCTAACTATTGCACGTGGATTTACAATGCTGTATACAAAAGGACACCCCATCAGTAACCTTGGCGATTCTTTTGCATTTATAGGAACCGGTTGGTTATTTGGTATTCCGGTGCCTGTATATATAGCTGCAGTGGTTGTTTTGGTGGCAGTTTTCATCACACAAAAAACAAAGATCGGTCGTTACATTTATGCAATTGGAGGTAATGAACAAGCAGCAAAATTATCAGGCATCAATATTAAGAAAGTAAAGATTACCGTATATGCGATTGCGGGTGCTTTAGCAGCATTGGGTGGTGTAATTGTTGCATCCCGACTTGATTCTGCACAACCCAATGCAGGGATAAGTTATGAATTAGATGCGATCGCTGCCGTAGTAATTGGAGGTACTTCGCTAAGTGGTGGTAAGGGAAGTGTTTGGGGAACGGTGATGGGTGCTATTATTATTGGTGTATTAAATAACGGATTGGTATTATTGAATGTTTCTCCTTTCTGGCAACAGGTTGTAAAAGGATCTGTGATTTTATTGGCAGTGATCATAGATAAGGCGGGGGAAAGCAAAGACTAATTGTATTTTTTTAAACTCGCAGGAACATAGATTAAGAAATAGGGCATATAGAATTACTACTATATGAACTTTTGCCGAACTTATCTATGTGTTTTTAAAAATTATACTAAAGAATAATTAAACACTATGTCTCAATATATTTTATCCATTGATCAGGGAACCAGTTCTACAAAAACATTGGTGTTTGATGCGCAGGGAAAAGCGATTGCCAAAGGTTCTGAACCTTTGCTTACCCATTATTTTAATGACGGATATGTAGAACAGGATCCGAATGAAATTTATCAGAATGTATTGATATCTGTTACAAAATGTTTGAAAGATTTTACAGAAAAAGGATTTGATCAAAATGAAATAAAAGCCATTGGCATTTCTAACCAGCGTGAAACCTTTGTTGTATGGGATAAAGAAGGAAACCCATTGCATAACGCCATTGTATGGCAATGCAAACGTTCAGCAGCAATTTGTGAAAGATTAAAAAATGAAGGATTATCAGAAACTGTAAATGAAATTACCGGCCTCATTATTGATCCCTATTTTTCTGCAACAAAATTGATGTGGTTGCAAGAGAATGATCAAGTTGTTACAAATGCAATTAAAAACGGAAATGCATTTTTCGGAACAATAGATACCTGGTTATTATATAAGCTTACAAAAGGTGCATCTTATAAAACAGATTATACCAATGCTTCCAGAACCCTGCTTTTTAATCTGAATAGTTTGCACTGGGATAATGAATTGATTGAAAAATTTGGATTAACAAATATTCAATTACCTGCTATACAGGCATCATCATCTTACTTTGGATCAACCACAATAGACAGTCTGTTTGAAAAAGAAATTGCGATAACAGCGATGATCGGCGATTCACACGCTGCTGCATTTGGGGAAGGTTGTTTTACCCCTGGCACTGCAAAAGCCACACTGGGTACGGGTTGCAGCATATTAATGAATATTGGGCATTTACCGGTACGATCAAATTATGGAATGATGTCTACCATTTGCTGGAGTACTGAATCTGAGATCAATTACGCTTTGGAAGGTGTGATCGTTTCATGTGGTGCCACAATTGAATGGATAAAAAATGAATTGAATTTATTTACAGATAGCAGAGATACCGAAGCCATGGCAAATGCAGTGGTTGATAATGGAGGTGTTTATCTGATCCCCTCTTTCAGCGGACTGGGCTCACCACATTGGCAAATGAACAGAAGGGCATCGATCAGTGGTATGAGTTTTGGAACAACTAAAAACCATATTGTACGTGCTGCATTGGAATCCATCCCTTATCAAATCAAAGATGTGATCAACGCTATGGAACAGGATGCAGGTGTAGTACTCTCCTGTTTATATGTGGATGGTGGAATTACCGCTAATCAATTCGTACTTTCTTTCTTATCAGCATTGCTGAAAAAACAATTGGCTAAAGTAAGTATCTCCGATGTTTCTGCTTTAGGTGCGGCATTACTGGCTGGATTAAAAGCAGGTGTTTATGCTGATATGGAAAGTTTAGCAAAACTGGAAACCGGCAAATCCATCGTTCCTCCAAATACAGAAAATAATTTTGATCAGTATTATCAGGAATGGACAAAAAGAATTGATAGTGATCTCTGATGAATTTAAACGGGTATTTTGAAACACATAGGAAGATAGGTCAGGAAATAGGGCATATAGGATTACTACTATGTTAACTTTTGCCTTACTTATGTTCCGATGTGTTTCAAAAAAAAACTCACACATTTCCTAAAACGATTCCGGTTTAATTCCTGAAATTTCATTCGATAAGTAAGCCGCTTCTACACAAGCCATAGTATGTAAACAATCATTCACATGATTGTCAGGAACATAGCTTTTATCATTAACTGCCTTCAGCATTTCATTCATTGATCCAATAAAAGCATGCGGGAACCATGTACCATCAATAGATACCTGCTGCCATTCTACAGGGCTCTCTTCTTTTAAAATACAGTACTCAAATTCATCAGGTATACCATTCGGGTAATCTATCAGCAAACCAACTTTGATCAGGATCGCACCTTTTGTTCCTTCAATTTTTATATGTGTGTACTGGTGTTTACTTCCGTAATCATGACAATGATTCGTGGCAATATTTGCCCATAAATATTGTCCGTAATCCATACAAATATTGGAACGTACAGAAGCCAATTTGCTCATGGCAGGATGTTGTATGGTTTTAGCAATTACACTTTTCGGATTACCCAACAGGTTTCTAACCAGATCTATATAATGGATGCTATGGTACAAAATTTCTACTCTTGGCAGATCAAACAGGAAATCCCACAAATGCCAGGGCGTAAGAACATTCACTTTAATATCAATATCCGTTATTGTTCCGATCACATCATTGGCAATCAGTTCTTTTGCTTTTAGTATAAATGGAGCATATCGTAATTGAAAATTAACGCCGGCTATAAATTGTTTTTGCTTACATATTTCAACGATATTTTTTGCATTTTGCAAATTTTCGCCCATAGGTTTTTGCAACAGTACGGTTGATTTAGCAGGAAGCTGTTCCAGTATTTGTAGTAGTTGCGAAGCAGGAACGGCAAGGTCAAATACAACCGTATGATCAGAAGCATTGATTGCTTCCTGCAAACTTGCATATACATTATCGATGTCAAATTGTTCTGCTACAGATTTTGCTTTTTGGTGGTCGGTATCAAAAATGCCTTTTACGGTAAACCCTGCCAAACGATAAGCTGGTAAATGAGCAGTTTGCGCAATGCCACCTGCGCCTATGATAATAATGGAGTCTGTTGCATCTTGTTTAAGCATCTTTACAAACGGTTACTGATTTATGTTCCAAGATAATTACCATACGTAAGCAGTAAAATGGCAGCCAATAAAACAAATAAAGCCATCACCAAAATCCTTACTGTTGCACGTTTGGTGCTTGCCCATTCTTTCATCACAATACCCATCAATGCACTAAACATTACCAGCATGATCATGTGAATGGCCCAACTGGTAAATTGGTACGCACCTAAATTTACATGTCCTAATCCATAAAAGAAAAATTGCCCGTACCATAAAAAGCCGGTCAGGATTGCCAATGCAAAATTTAACGGTAGTGCAAAACTTCCGCTTTCATTTTTTATAGAGAAGTATTCTTTAAATGTTCCTTCTTTTTTATGCAGGTATAAACAGTACAATAAAGTAGTTACAAATGCACCACTGTTAGAGAATATATATATCACATTCCCCCTGAACTGGCCTGCACCAAATTTTTCAGCTACTGCGGCAATGGGTTCGCCCTGATCCAATGATAGCCCATAGAAAGCGGATAAGATCCCTGCCAGTAAACATAATGGCAATCCCTTGGCCATATTGAATGTATTACTGGTATCATTTTTTTCAGCAAGGTCTTTTTCCTTTTTACGTCCACTGATCCCACAAAGTGCAATACCTAAGATGCCTACCGCGATACCACTCATGATATAACCGGCTCCACTCCTACCTAAAAGCTCTGTTAATTGTCCATGCAAAATCGGTGGTAGTAAAGTACCCAACACACAGGAAATACCAATAGCGAACGCATACGTAAGAGAGAACCCGATATAGCGGATAGAAATGCCAAAAGCAGTGCCTCCAATTCCGTAAGCAGCACCGAGTACGAATGATGTGATCATTGCATTAGAAGGCGCTTCATGCAATACATCCATTAAATGCGGAATGGTTAGCCATGCTACTATTATGGGCAGCAAAAGCCAGCACACACTTGCCTGTGCCAACCAATAAGTTTGCCAGCTCCATTGTTTTGTTTTCTTCTGCGGTGTGTAACACAGCGATGCAGAAGAAGCGCCAACTGCATGAAATAAAATTCCTGAAAATACACTCATGGTAATGGCTTATGATAAATTGTAAAATTTGGCTGCGTTATGATAAAATATTTTTTCACAAGAAGCCTCATCCAGTAATTCTGATAAGATAGATTGATAGGCCTGCCATGTTGTAATATATTCTCCGGCCAATAATGATACAGGCCAATCGCCTCCACAAAAGCAACGGTCAACCCCAAATGTTTCGATGATAAAAGCGATATAAGGCTTCAGGTCTTCTTTTGTCCAGCCGGTAAAATTACCCGAAGCGGTACCCAATCCTGAGATCTTTACAAAGGCATTGGGGTTTTGTGATGCTGCTTTCATCAGCTCACCCCATACACCAAATCTTTCATTTAACGGGATGGGTGGATAATTCATGTGATCAAATACAATACGCAGTTCCGGTATTTTTTCCATCAACTTAATGGCTGTTATAAGATGCTCATTTTTTACGCCCACTGCATCATAAGGAAGATTATTTTTTGCAAGAATATCCAAACTTTCAACAACTGTATCCTGCAATTGCCAGGCAGTATCAGGCTCATTATGAATTAAGTGACGGATTCCTTTGATGTATGTATTTTTAAGATATTTATCTGCTAATAATTGTGCAGTTGCATCCGGTTGCATAAGCGGCAACCAACCTACAACACCGGTTATCCAGCTATTCGCTTCGGCAGTTTCTAACATGAGTTCCGTATCTGACAAATTGTTTGCAGCCTGTACCAATACTCCCTGTACCACATTAGCCGCATTAATTTGTGGTGTTAACTGATCCAGCAAATAGGTTTTGTTTAGGATACTCGTATCATCTTTTAACCAGTCATATTCTACCCTTTCCAGATCCCAGATATGAACATGCGTATCAATAATTTTACAGCACATGGCAAACAATTATTCTATTAAGATAAGTGATATTGATCTTCAATAAACTTTGTATGTTCTCCCAAAGCCGGAGCGCCAATTGCAGACAATAGTATTTCTCCATCTATCCGTATCGGGCATCGTGTTGTTGTTAATTTAATACCCGCACTGGTTTTCACTTCCTGTTCCATTTGCAATTGTTGGTATCCTTCCTGTTTTCTCAATTGTTCATAATTAAACACTTCGGCACACCAGATATCAGCTGCTTCTAAAATATGCAGCCAATGATGTGTGGATTGTGTTTGCAGATGTGTTTTTAACATGGATTTAATAAGATCTCTTTCATCGAACCATTTTGTACTGTCTGTCATTTGTAGTAATGGTTCGCAACCCAATAAATTACCCAGTTGAATAATATTACCCATTGCCAAAGCAAGCCATCCATTTTGGGTTTGATAAATACCATATGGTGCTGCAATATAGGCGTGGCCATTATTTACAGAACTTCGCGGTTGCAATTGTTCACCGTCATTATAAAAACAGGTTAACACTTCAAACTGAAAATCGAGCATACTCTCCATCATGCTTACCTGAACTTTTGCTCCTTGTCCTGTGATTCCTTTATTAAATAATCCTGCCAATATTCCCTGCACCAATTGTGTGCCCGCCAAAAGATCTGCAACAGCTACACCCATTGGCGTTGGTGCATCATCGTGGTTTCCACTCAAATATGTGATACCGGTTACTGCCTGCAACAGCAGATCCTGTCCTGGCCTGTCTTTCCAGGGCCCTTCTTCTCCATACCCGGAAATTTCCGCATAAATAATACCCGGATTTATTTCAGCTACCATTTCATATCCAAGCCCTAATTTGTTCATCACTCCAGGGCGAAAATTATGCATCACTACATCAGCCTGTTTCAATAATTGTTTTATTTTTTGCAGATCGATAGGTGATTTTAAATCTGCCACAAAACTTTTTTTGTTACGGTTGATGGCATGAAAAATAGTTGACTCACCATCGATGGTTACGTCAGATACATATAATGCACGACAGATATCACCGATAATTGGTCTTTCAATTTTGATCACTTCAGCGCCCAGATCGCCTAAGCGTAAGGATGCTGATGGGCCAGACAAAAACTGACTGAAATCAATAACCAGTATACCTTCTAACGGAAGACTCATTGGGCAATCAGATTAAATTCATGAATAATTTCTTTCGTATGCTCTCCAATTTGCGGAGCCGATTTTGCCGAACGAAGTATTTCTCCATCATAACGAATA
>CANBSW010000086.1 GCA_947372235.1 Chitinophagaceae bacterium
GTAATCGAAGCTGCCGTTAATCGTACTTATAATACCATAACAATACCAACCATGCCAACAGGAGCTACCGATATGGCTTTTCTTCGTGCAAGAGGAGTGCAATGTTATGGCATTGGACCAATGATAGACAGTGAGGATGGTCCAAAAGGTTTTGGTGCCCATAGCGACCAAGAAAGAATTTTAGTAGAAGCCCTTCACAAATTTTTGCGGTTTCAGTGGGATGTTATTACCAATTTGACTATGCCATCCATTACTATTAAGTAGAATGTTTGTTGTAATAACGAATAAACAGACGTACTGTATTTTAGTAAATTTATGTTTTGCTTGAAAAAAGGGAAAAAAGGCGGCGAATAACATTGCTTGGCATTATGGCGGCTGACTGAACGCTGGTGCCCAGCAGTAGCTAGAAATCATCTATGGTTCCAGCATGACGTAATAAATTTAGCAAAAGAATAAATCATTAGATTTATGCTAGTTTAATCAGCAACAGTTCCAGGCTGACGGATCACGGAATTCCGCCACAACGCCAATGCTGGAACGTTAGCTGCTATGCATTAAAACAATACAAACTACTTCTAATATTATTACAGCAAACTAAAACCAAAAATGCCTAAGCAACTGAATTTATTTATTATCGTATGCTTTATTGCTTTGCAATCGACTGCACAAAAAATTAATACCGACAGCCTATGGCAGCTTGTAACAACCACAAAAAACGACAGTTTCAAATTTAATTTATTTCAAAAAATTGATGACGCAACTGAAAATTCTTTAGACGAAACTTATGCTTATTGCAAGAAACTCGTTGAACACGGGGAAAAGAATAAAGACAAATCATTTATTGTTTTTGGATATAGATTATATGCAAGCTTTTATAATAGAATTGGTAATTATATAAAAGGACAAGAAGCACTTGTAAAAGCTACTACTATTGCTGAGGATATGCCTGACAATGGCAATTACCTTTCCTTAATTTACAATTCCAAAGGAACAAGAGAAAACGACTTTAATAAAAAGATTGAATTCTTAAAAAAAGGAATATCCCTTTGCAAAGACGAGTTCTTTAAGAGGGTATTGTTTTACAATGTATCAACTGGTTATTTAGCAAATAACCAAGTGGATTCTGCCTTATTTTACGCTCAAAAATCTCAAGAAATAGTCATAAAATATCATGACACATCATCCTCGTATAACCCCAATATCTTTGGTCGAATTTATTTAAAATTAAAACAACCAGAAATAGCTTTTGCCTATTTTAAAAGGGCACTTCAAATTGCTGAAACGACGAAATTATTATCTAATTATACCGTTGCTTACAATGGACTAATTGCCTATTTTACTGAGTTTCATAACATGGACTCTGTTTTGGTGTATCAAAAAAAGAAATTTGCTTTTAATACACCTGATGCTTACGCATCAAAAGTAGCGGCTTCTAATTTTGTGTATAACTATTATTTACAAAATGGGAATAAAGATAGTGTCATTAAATACTTACTATTTAATAAACAAGGGAATGATAGTTTAAATAGCCTTAAAAAAATTCAAGACCTCAAACAAGCACAAATCAATGAAGAACTACGTCAAAAAGATTTTGCGTTTGCCCAACAAGCCTCAACTGAATCCCGCAATCGCAATATTCAATTGGCCATTACCGCTATTGCTATTTTAAGCGTCATTATTTTATTCTTACTGTTAAGCAGAAGTATTCTTGTTAGTCATAAAGTAGTTGAATTCTTAAGTGTATTGGTTTTGTTGGTGGTTTTTGAATTCATCAACTTACTGATTCATCCTTTTTTAGAAAGTATCACACATCATTCTCCTGTGCTTATGCTACTTGGGTTAGTAGCCATTGCTTCATTAATTATTCCTTTGCACCATCGTTTAGAACATTGGACAACCAAAAAATTAGTAGAGAAAAATAAAGCTATTCGGTTAGCGAATGCCAAGAAAACAATTAAAGAGATAGAGTCGTCTAATTAATAGGCTGACTACTCAAAATAGTACATGCCGCTAACATTGCATCTTGCAGCGATTGGGGCTGACGAATAACGTTCTTCAACTGCAACAAATATCCCAGCATCAGTTCCGGCTGAAGGAATTCTGAGCGGCAGTAGAATATATCATGATCTTTTGTAACTTAGTTCAGCGACAGATAGCCATGGGCGACGGAAGATCATTCCCCAACCGCTTCAATGCTTGGACGTAGTGCGCAATTTAGCAGTACCTCTTAAAATTTGAACGGATGAAAAACTTGATAATATTAATGCTTTGCTTAACTTCTTTAAGCATTTATGGACAAGAAAAAACTGACTTTGACGGACATAAATGGGAAGCTCCGTACCATTTACCAATACCAAAAGATTGGACATTTGAACGCTTTCTGGTTCCACCATCATTCGCGTCTACAATCCAATATAAAGGAGTTGAAGATATTAGGTTTGCCCCTGGTTGGAGTAAAATTGAAAGTAATGAATATTGGAGTTATGCTTTCTTATGGTTTCTAGATGATGCGAAAGAATTTGATTCAAAAACTCTGGAAAACAATTTAACCGCATACTATATAGGCCTTTTTAATATCAATACCGACAAAAGCAAAATTGATACATCCAAACTAATCCAAGTAAAAGTTTCTATAAACTCAAAAAAAGTAGAGAATAAGGATCATAAAACTTTTGAAGGCGTAGTGAAGATGAATGATTACATGACAAAAAAGCCAATTAGTCTAAACTTAATCATTCATATAAAATTTTGTGAAGAACAAAATAAGACCTTTGCCTTTTTTGAGCTTTCCCCAAAAACATATAGCGACAATGTATGGAATGGCCTTAACCAACTTTGGTTAAATTTTAAATGCATCAAACTATAGTAACAAACTGCGCACAATATGGGGTTTTATGCAAGTTGGGCTTGACAAACATTGTTGAGCATTAGTAATTAACTTCATCAAATATTTTCAATCAGCAGCGGCTCTGGCAGACGGAATTCTATTTCCCAACCTGCATAAAGCCTTTACGTTAGCGGTCAGACCATGAAACACCCCAACTTAGACAAAGTAAATGTTACAGAATGATAAACAGAAATTTCACTTCTTTCCCAGTCTTGACAACTGAACGGCTTACTCTTAGACAATTATCAATAGATGACCAGCAAAATATTTTTGCTTTGCGTTCTGACACAGAAATAAATAAATATCTTGAAAGGGAACCAAGCAAGACAATTGAAGATGCAATAAACTTTATCAGCAAGGTTAATGATAACATTAAAAAAAACAACTCACTTTATTGGGTAATTACCTTGACAAAAACAAAAGCGTTTGTTGGAACAATTTGCCTTTTTGACTTTTCAAACGAAAAAAACAGTTGCGAAATCGGGTATGAACTTATGATAAAATTTCAAGGGCAAGGAATTATGAAAGAAGCGACGGAAAAAGTTATTGACTATGCTTTTCAGACATTGCAATTTCAAAAAATAGTAGCGCGTACTCACAAAGGAAACCAGAATTCGATTAAGCTATTAACAAAATTTAACTTCCTTCGATCCAAAGAGACAGACAAAGAAAATCCTGATTTTAATATTTTCACATTGACTTATTTAAATTGATAACAACAAGACAAAATATATTAGTAGCAAAGGCCCGAACCGCTAACAAAAATTAGTTGGAATTTCAAGCATATTGTAAATGTCTATAGGATTCGTGGCTATAATTCCATAAATTTACGGTTAGGACACGTGACATTAGAAATACATTCACCAAAAGAAATTGTGAACAATGAAAACGAAGAATAAAATTGTAAAAGAGTTTGACACAGTTAAAACTTTTAGAAAAATCAAGAACAAGATTTCGAACGATATAAGGGTATGACATTTGAACAGTTGCAAGCATACCTTGATAAAACAAAATTGAAACCCAAAAATGCTTAGCCTCCGAAACCTACGCCCAACAACGCATTCTATGTAAAGTGGTTTTTTCGAAGGTTATATGTTATTAAATATGCTACATAATTTTATTACACTTGGATTTGAATGATTGATCTTGATGTAGCAGTTCCTGAAATGCTTGGGATGAATAACTTTCTTCATGATCATCAAAAATCCCATCATCAGTTCCAGCTAAAGGAATTCTGATCGGTACTAGAATATATCGTCAACTTTTGTAACTTTAATAACCGACAGATAGCCATGGGCGACGGAAGGTCTTTCCCCAACCCGTTCAATGCATGGACGTTGGCTGAAATGTTTGGGCTGCCTATAAACACTGGAAACATTTATGCACAGAACGAGCATTTTGTGACTGCTTAAAATTGAGCTTTGAATTTGCAAGCGAAGGCAGAAAAAGGTTTATTCACAAGTTGGTTCAATACAAAAGACCAAATTGAATATACTTATAATCTTGCGTTATCAAACCGGCCTGCAAAGTAAGCTACACCTAGTTTAATATTTTATATGAACGTACAAGAACAAATCAAAAACTGTATTACCAGTCAACCTGAGCCAAAACGCAGTGACATGCAAGAGCTGCACCAACTCATGCTTCAAGTGATACCAGAATGTAAATTATGGTTCGATAATGGTAAAAACAGCGACAATAAAATTGTTAGTAATCCTACTATTGGATATGGATTTCAAACAATAAAATATGCGGATGGAAAAACCAGAGAGTTTTTCCAAATTGGGATGAGTGCAAACAAAACTGGAATCTCTGTCTATATCCTTGGAATAAAAGATAAGACATACTTAGTACAAACGTATGGAAAGAAACTGGGCAAGGCGAATGTGAGCGGATATTGCATTCGGTTCAAAACTCTAAAAGACATAAACATTGATATACTTGAAGCGGCAATACGATATGGGCTTGTGGCTTCGCTCCTGGAGTAGCACTAAGCCAACAACAGCTTAAAGCAAGTTGGGGTCAGCCAAACGCCTCTTTCATTGGCAACAAATATCCCCACAGTATATCCGCGCGGTCCAACTTTGCACGTTTGTAGAATATGTCATCAACTTTTGTAACTTTATTCAGTTCCGGCTCAGCCGGGATAAGCCATGGGCGATGGAAATTCTTTCCCTAACCGCTTCAATGCCCGGAAATTACCTGCCGTATTAAAGCGACGCCCCAAAAATTATGAATAAATTAATACAAGACAGAAGTTTTCAACTTTCAATTTTATTGACAGTTGTCTTTTTAGGGACAGGTATTGCATTTTTGTTTTTAGGACTTGTGAATTATAGTTGGGTACTTTTTATATTGTTACCAATCGTTTTGGGTATTTCAATTGGGGCAATGCCCAACAAGAAATATTTATTTTGGGGTTCGCTCACAACAACTGTTATAGTTTTAATTGGAATGTACATTCCAGGCCTGTCCGGGCTATTGTGTATCGTTATGGCTTTGCCTATAATTGTTCCATTAATTTTCTTAGGCTACATTATTTCACATTTAGTTAAACGCTATAAGGATTTAAAATCGACAACAAGACTTTCTGTTTTGCTACTTCCATTATTACCTTTTCTCATTGGTGCACCTATCGAACATTTTCTCATCCCAAATAAAAAAGAAGTCGTACATGTTAAAACAGAACAAATTTATAATTACAGGCCTGAACAAGTTTATGAGGCCATAAAATCTGTCGACACATTAATTGCTGACAAGCCATATTTAATGAATTTCGACCTGCCAATTCCGGTGAAATGTATTTTGGAAAAAGAAGAAGTTGGCGGTTTAAGAACTTGTTACTTCAAAGCGGGAAAACTTAGTAATGCAGACTTTGGCAGCGGTACAATTGTTGAGAAAATTACACAACTTGAAAAAGCCAAAGTTTTACGGATGGATGTAATTGACTACAATTTAGTAGGACGTAAATGGATTGGTTTTAAAGAGGCAATTTATTATTTTGATAAAGTTGGAACAAATAGTTGTAAGCTCACAAGGGTTACGACATACACATCCGAATTAACACCAAGAATTTATTGGGAGCCGTTAGAAAAATTAGGCATTCAACAAGAACACGATTATGTTTTCAGCAATCTGGCAAACGACTTGAAGAAAAAATACGGCAGGTAACATGGGAGTTTATGCAAGTGGTAGACGGAATAACAGGTGTCTGCAAAACATATTCTCAATTTTTTGTACATTCAATCATCGGCGGAATTTCTTTCCCAACCGCCTGAATGTCCGGACATTGGCAACAAGGTTACAATGGTGTACGATTATTAAGAAAATAAAATCCAAATGAGAAACTTATCGATATTCTTATTTCTATACTTCGCAACCGGCTGCCACTCAGAATCTGAGGAAGTTTCTGCTGTTTACAAGAGTTATCAATTTGATCCGAAAGTAATCGAAAAACTTCCTATGTATGATAGCTTGGCATCTGCGATCCTGGAAAAAATTTCTTTTTTTCAACAACATATCAATGAGAATGATTCTTATCATGCTTACAAATACATGCCCAGTTCAGATCAAGACGATGTGTTCAAGAAATTGCCTCAGGAAATAGCTCCCAGGATCGATCTCTACTTCACTCAACTGGGAAAAGATTTTATTTTTGGGTTTGATGTTTTTAAAGACAGTACTATTAAAATTTATATCAGAAGCAGTCCATCAGAAAAATCCCAGATAGATATTGAAGAAAATATATCCTATTATCCTGTGAGAAGTAATATTCGGCGACGGGAATCACCTGTTAAAGACACCATATTGAATGACCACTGGCAATACTGGATCCGGTTTAATAAACCGCGTTTATTTTGATGGCTACATAAAAAATACGTTGCAAAATTCGATAGCATTGATCCGGTAATTCCGGTTTTGATACACCAGTAAATCTGGGTGAAGTTTATCCCCTTTTTTCAGTCAATTGTTGATCCAGGTTATCGTTAGCTACATCAGTTATTGCTCGTTTAAACCAGAATCGCTTTGGCAATGAAACGGCATTACTGTTATGCAGCAAAAGTTGAAGGATCTTATAACGCTCTGTAATTTTACACCACAAAAAAAGATCAGTTTAATTGGATGGTGTATTGTTATTCATAAAATATTCGGGCATCTTGATATTTTTCAGCAATTGTAACTGATAGAATACCATCTTTACTATTTTTATTTATCTTCATACAGATCCTTAGTAGGTCAATTTCCAACTTACTAAATACCAGTAGATTGATGGCATAACTGATAACGCATTTAAAAACCTGTAATTATGAATACGGTGAACCCAACGGTTGACTTGTTTTTAAACAAATCAAAAAAATGGAAGGAGGAAATGAAATTGCTCAGATCAATCATCCATCAATGTAATTTAACAGAAGAATTTAAATGGATGCACCCTTGCTATGCTTTTCAGGGAAGCAATATTGTTTTAATTCACGGTTTTAAAGAATATTGTGCACTCTTATTCTTCAAAGGGGTTTTATTAAAAGACAAAAAAGGTATTCTAATTCAACAAACCGAGAATGTTCAGGACAGGCGCCAACTCAGGTTCACAAATATTGCGGAAATTGAAAAAAGCAAGACCATAATTAAAGATTATATTCTTGAAGCAATTGAACTAGAAAAATCAGGGTTAAAAGTTGAATTCAAGAAAACATCAGAATTCAACATGCCTGAAGAATTCCGGAAAAGACTGAATGAGAACAAAAAACTAAAAACGGCATTTGGAAAATTAACACCCGGGCGGCAAAGAGGCTACCTGCTTTATTTTTCAGCAGCCAGGCAGGCGAAAACAAGGGAAGCAAGAATTGATAAAAATCTTCAAAATATATTTGACGGAAAAGGGCTGACTGATTAACTATTTTATTATTAAAAAATACAAACAAGCATCCCATACTTATTCAAGGGATTCATAATTATACATCCGGTTAAATATATTAACTACCGTTCACCTTTTCAGGTTATCGAAAAATAAATTAGCATATTAAACCGCATTTATCCCATTGTTGCTTCCCGGTTATACTTATGCTTATACTCTAATGGCGACATGCCGGTAATTTTTCTAAACACTTCCCGAAATGCTTTCACATCAGCATAACCCACTTCATACATAATCTCATTTATTGTTTTTCTACTTGATTCAATTGCCTTTTTTGCCGATTCGATCTTTACTCTTTGGGAATATTCTACCGGTGTATTTCCGGTCGCTTTAATGAATCTTCTGTCAAAATTTCTTCTGCCTACCGAGAATCTGGAAGACAATTGTTCTATTGATACTTTTTCATTCAGTTTACTCTCTATAAATGCCTGCGCCTTTATAACCATTTCATCTCCGTGTGTTTTCTGGCCTGAAAATAT
The DNA here is from genome assembly GCA_947372235.1 of Chitinophagaceae bacterium. Classification (GTDB taxonomy): domain Bacteria; phylum Bacteroidota; class Bacteroidia; order Chitinophagales; family Chitinophagaceae; genus Sediminibacterium. The sequence goes on from CANBSW010000086.1 coordinate 8,282, forward strand.
TGCAAAGGCTGATTGACTGTTCCTATCCATTTCGATCTGAAAAACTTTTGAACAGAAAATGGCTGTTTGCCTGTCAAAATATTTTTCTACAAGATAAATCATCAGGTTTAGAAAAGAATAAGCACCTCCATTAGTATAAATCCCATTTTCGTCAGTAATTAATTTATCAGTCTGAACATGTACGTTTGGAAACATGCTTTTGAAATTATTTGCAGCCGACCAATGGGTAGAGCAACTTTTACCATCCAATAACCCGGTAGAAGCAAGCATAAAAGCACCTGTACATATTGACGCAATTTCAGCGCCTTCTTTATAATGATTCGTTAACCATTCTATCAATTCCTTGTTACCCTTAACTGCTTTTTGATAATTATGATTCAATGATGGTATAATGATCAGATTGGTTTTACGTATTGATGAAATATTTGTGTGCGGTTTAACTGTAAACAATCCGTCATAGAAGTCTATTTTTTTTGAAATACCTGCCAGCTGAATAGTGAATAATTCTTTTTTGTGATTTGCTTTCCACTGTTCATTGGCTTTATTAAATATTTTGTAGGCACCCACGATACTGCTTAAGTTATTGCCCTCTCCTTCAGGAACGATAATGGTGAGATGTTTCATTAAAATTTTCTTTTTACAAAGATAGATTATAGCCATGTCCAAAACAACCCATCATAATGTCCATTTTACACCCTTTATGATAACTATTCAGACAATACATTTGTTAAATAAATATTCGAACAACAAAACTGATATTACAATGACAACAAATGAAACCTGTGTTAAAATGATTTTAGACAGATGGTATGGTTCTGTTAAAAATTGTGATACACTTCTCAATTCTCTTACTGATGAACAATTACAAAAAGAAATTGCTCCGGGTAAAAACAGGGGAATCTATCTGCTAGGTCATCTTATTGCAGTGCACGACGATATGTTGGTACTGGCAGATATGGGTGATAAATTATTTCCTGAATTTTATGAACCTTTCTTAAAATATGCTGATAAAGAAATTGATCAAATCCCCCTTGTTTCAGAACTTAGGGCTACTTGGGATACTCACTGCACCGCATTAAGACAAAAATTCGAAAGTATGAACGCAGAGAAATGGTTTGAAAAACATACAGCTGTTTCTGCTGAAGATTTCATAAAAGAACCTCACCGCAATAAATTAAATATTCTTTTAACAAGAACAACACATTTAGCTTATCATACTGGTCAGCTGGTATTACTTAAATAATGTTATCAATCCATAAAACAACTTATAAACGCTAAAACATGACTGCAACAAATTTTACAACTACGCTATTGGTTAATAAATCTTCAAATGAGGTATTCAATGCAATTAATAATGTACGAGGTTGGTGGCAGGGAGAAATTGAAGGTAACAGCCATAACCTTGATGACGAGTTCACGTATCGAATGAAAGATTTTCATTATTCCAAACAGAGGTTAGTTGAACTGGTTCCTGACAAAAAAATCGTTTGGCTCGTTACAGACAGTAATCTTAGTTTTCTTAAACACAAAAGTGAATGGACAGGAACCAAAATCAGTTTCGAGATCACTGAAATGAACAATAAAACACAACTACGATTTACCCACTTAAGTCTGGTTCCTGAAATTGAATGTTATGAAGCCTGCTCAAATGGTTGGAGCAAGCTTATACAGGAAAGTCTGATGAGTTTAATAACTACCGGCAAAGGGAAAAATGTTTTCTAATTCACCGAAGTATCTATTTTGAATGGCATTGTTATAGAATTTATTTTAGCACCAAAGCAGAATTCTATAAATAGTATAAATTTTGCCGGCAACCAAAATTTCAGAAAACAAAGTAAAATAATACAGGTCTATTTTGTCTAACTGATTAAAATTCAAATCATTAATTTATATATCATAAAAGGATTACACAATTCAATAAAACAAGTAATTTAGTATTCGCCAAATTCATACTAAATGCTAAAAAAACATTTTATCCTTATTGGGATCATTATTGCAATGTTATTGCTTGTAATAGCTACTTTGAATTACCCCGGAGGCTCACAACATCACAAAAACGCTGTTGGGTTTGAATGGAAGCACAACTATCTAAGTAATCTGTTTAATGAAAAAGCGGTGACTGGTTCAGATAATGGATCAAGGCCCTGGGCAATTAGCGGAATGCTTTTTTTATGTGCAAGTTATGTTTGCTTATTTTTTATTGTTGTAACTATCTATATTATACAAGTAGCTATTGGGAGATCTTACCTGTTATGCAGAAAGCCCTGCTTTTTAGTATCATAATCTGGGTGATGGGATTGAATTATTTTACCAAATCTGAAGATTTTCAACATATCAAATAAAAAACTAAAAGCAATCAAATGATCAGAAATATTGTAAGCATTATTGCAGGATATGCTGTTTTTGTTATAACATCTCTGCTCCTATTTACATTTTCAGGAATCAAACCTCATGCTGATCCTACAATAAGTTTTATACTACTTACGGCTCTTTATGGAGTTGTATTTTCATTTCTAAGTGGTTTTATTACTCAACTGATCGCCAAAACAGGAAACCTGACAATCAATTATATTCTTGCCCTTATACTTGGTGGGTTTGCACTTTTTTCATTGTTGAAAACAGAAGGTAATCATTATACACAGTTGCTTGCAGTTTTTATATTTGCACCTTCTTCCATTTTAGGCGGACTGTTTTACTGCAGGCGAAATAAATAAATGCATTGCAAAAAAGAATTTCTCCAGTAATTTTAACCTGAGTATTGGAAAAAATTTAACCTTACTAAATAATTATCAGATGCGATCAGTTCTTATTATCTGCATTTTTCTGGCAGCATGTTCAGGTGCAAAAAATACAACCGCTATTCCATCAAAAATACAGGGCACTTGGATAGCTATTCAGCAGGAAATGGGTGGAAAGTCATTACCAAAGTCATTTTACGACAAACAACAACTCATCATCAACGACAGCAGCTATACCGTAATTGCAGAAAGTATTGATAAAGGAGTGGTAAGATACCATGGCAACAAAATGGATATTTATGGAAAAGACGGCGTGAATAAAGGAAAACATTTTACTGCCATTTATAAATATGATAATGACCAGTTGACGATCTGCTATAATTTATCCGGTACAAGTTATCCGGAAGCCTTTGATACAAAAGACAAGCCTGGATTTTTCCTTTCTGTATTTAAAAAATAATGTTAACCCCATTGTATGGCGAAAAATAAAACAACCGAAACCAATGATAGTGTTGCCGCCTATCTTGCAACGATCAAAGATGAAAAAAGACGTACCGATTTTTCAACAGTGATTGAGATGCTAAAAAAACTTTCAGGCTTTGAGCCCAAAATGTGGGGAACTGCTATTGTTGGTTTTGGAAGCTATCATTATAAATACGACACAGGTCGTGAAGGAGATGCTGCGCTATTAAGTATTGCCTGCAGATCTAACGCCATAACATTTTACCTGGGAACAGAATTCGAAAAAAGAGAGGAGCTTATAGCCAAACTGGGAAAGCATAAAACAAGCGGAGGCTGTATCCATGTGCAACAACTGGCAGATATTAATACAGATATTTTACTTAAAATGACTAAGAATTCCATTTTGTATAAGAAAAGCCATTATCCGGGATAATAGAAAGTTAAACAGCGTTCTGTTTTTTAATAAAAACCATTAATGCATATATCATCATCCTCTCCTATTGATGTGGTTCATTTATTTCCGCAACTTGACAAGATGCTGATCGAATTGTTACAAACATTATCACCCGATCAATGGAAGGCACAGACCATTGCCAGAGAATGGAAAGTAAAAGATGTTGCAGCACATTTACTGGATGGAAATATCAGAACACTATCCATGTTGCGTAATAATTTTTATGGCGAAAAATTCCAGGGTAATACAAATGAAGAACTGATCGCTTTTCTAAATGGATTAAATGCAGACTGGGTAAAAGCGATGAAAAGAGTAAGTCCTGAAATGCTCATCCAATTACATATGGTTACCGGAAAAGCTTATTGTGAATACTATGCATCACTTGATCCATATAGCAAAGCCGGTTTTGCTGTTAACTGGGCTGGCGAAAACGAAAGCAAAAACTGGATGCATATTGCGCGGGAATACACAGAAAAATGGTTGCACCAGCAACAGATCAGAGATGCAATAGGTATAACAGGCTTAATGAACCGTACATTCTTTTATCCATTTATAGATATTTTTATGATGGCGCTGCCTTATACCTTCCGAAATACAAAAGCAGCAGAAAATACCATCGTTCAATTAACCATACCCGGCGATATTGGCGGCACATGGAATATAACCATGCAAAACGGCGAATGGGAATCCGGAAAAATTCAGAAAGATGATCCTGCATCAGAAATCATTCTTGATGCAGATCTTTCCTGGCGCCTGTTCTCAAAAAGTGTTCGTGCTAAAGAGGTAAAAGATAAAATTATTATCAAGGGGAATATAGTTTTGGGCGAAATTGCCTTACAAATGGTATCTGTAATGGCCTGATATCGGACTACACCTTTGTGTGCAAATTATTCTCGCAAAGACGCAGTCAGGATGTAGTAGTTTTGTAAATCACTTTTAAAAATAAACACAATGAGCGCACATCTTGCAATAGCAGTACAATCCGTTATCTCAGCCTGGAAAAGTCAGAACAAAAGGTTAGATGACATGATCGTAAAATACGCTGACGAACAATGGATGAAAGAAACTGCACCCGACAGAAATACAGGGGTCTATTTGCTGGGACATTTAACAGCTGTTAACGATGGACTTCTATCCATTCTTGGATTTAGCGATAAACTATATCCGCAATTAGAAAATATTTTTCTCTTCAACGCAGACAAAGCTGGCCTCGAAATGCCTTCCGTGTCTGAACTAAAAACATGTTGGCACAAAGTAAATACCAATTTGGATGCTTACATGGCTAAAATGCAGCCGGAAGAATGGTTTACCAGGCACACCAAAGTTTCAGAAGAAGATTTTGCAAAAGAACCACACCGCAATAAATTAAGTGTTCTCAATTCCAGAACCATTCACCAGAGTTATCATTTGGGGCAACTTGCCTATCTCGGTTAATACTAAATCCTTCGTGTTACTTCGTGGCTTAGCGTCTTAGTGGTTCTAAAATAAATTTGAACCACTAAGACACGAAGAGACACGAAAAAAACAAATCAATACAGAGATGAGAAAGGATACTTTTTTTCGCATACATTCTTTCGCAGGATTGTTATCGGGCATTTTTATTGTACTGATGTCGTTATCAGGTGCCGCATTGGTATTTCATGAAGAAATAGACAGCCTGCAAATTCCATCCATCAAATCTTATCCCCACAAACCCATTCTAAGTATTGACAGTTGTTATCGTAGTTTACAAAAAGAATTTCCCCATGCACAAATCAGCAGTTGCAATCTTGCAGAAAATATAAAGGAAGCTTTTGTGTTTTCTGCTTATGATTCATCTTTTCAAAAAGGAACACAGGTAATGCAGGTTTTTGTGCATCCGCAAACAGCAGAAATTATCTGGTACCGGGGTGGTGGTAAAGACAGACTGCACAATTTTATGGGATGGCTTACCACTTTTCATAATTCGTTCCATCTAAAAAAAACAGGTGAATGGTTATTGGGATTTTTCTCCCTCCTTTTTCTGATCAGCATGATTACTGGTATTATTCTTTACAGAAAAAAAATAGGGCCGGTTCTTTCTTTCAATAAATATGTATTCAGAAAAACCAATCTTCACCAGATCATTGGGGTGTATGCACTTGTATTCAATCTAATGATAGGCATTACGGGTTTCTGGATGCAGCGATATGTTTTTAAAAAGGAATTTTATGCGGCTGAACAGCCGTATACACCTGTTATCAAAGCCTCTTCTACCCTTTTCTTTAATATCGACAGTTCTTTACAGGCAGCCAAAAATACCTATCCGGCTTTCACAGGTTATATTATTTATTTTGCGCCAAATCCGAAAAGAAAAACAGCTGTGTATGGAAGTCAGTATTCTAACTCATTCATCCATAACAAAAAATTTGCAGATGCGATTTTTCTTGATAGTATCGGGCGTATTTCAAAAACCGCTTTTGTAAATGAGATCCCGGCTGATAACCGAAGAGATATCATCAATGCTCAAATTCATTATGGCCGTTATGGCGGGCTTCTTGTTAAAATATTATACAGCTTATTCGGATTAACCGGTGGCTTATTAAGTATTACCGGATTCCTATTATGGATTAAACGAAGAAAACAGGTTTCCTGAAATAAAACGGATTACAGCGATTTTATACGCCCGATTCAGGGATTGTGTTTACTTTTAAGGAACCAGATTGCATATGTATGTCAAAATTTATTGTATTTCTATTCATATTTTTCTCCGCTGTATCTGCATTTAGTCAACCGGAAAATTATTCAGAAAAACACCGCCCTCAATTACACTTTTCACCGCCTGCTCATTGGATGAACGATCCTAATGGAATGGTCTATTATAAAGGTGAATACCATCTTTTCTACCAATACTATCCTGACGGAACCGTTTGGGGGCCAATGCACTGGGGGCATGCGGTAAGCAAAGACATGCTTCACTGGCAGCATTTACCCATTGCATTGTATCCTGATTCTTTGGGGTATATATTTTCGGGAAGTGTGGTAGTTGATCAAAATAACAGCAGTGGTTTTCAAAAAGGTGCTGAGAAGCCATTGGTGGCCATGTTTACATATCACAATATGGATGGAGAGAAATCAGGGCGAACAGATTTTCAAACACAGGGCATTGCTTATAGTAATGACAAAGGCAGAACCTGGAAAAAATATACGCAAAACCCGGTGATCAAAAATCCGGGTATCAAAGATTTTCGTGATCCCAAAGTGATGTGGCATGAACCAAGTAAACAATGGATCGTAACAATGGCGGTTGCCAACCATGTACGTTTTTATCGTTCCAAGAATCTGAAGAACTGGGAGCTTGCGGGCAGCTTTGGTTTGGAAGATGGCAGCCATGGCGGCGTTTGGGAATGTCCGGATCTTTTTCAATTACCAGTTAAAGATGGAAAATCAAAATGGGTATTACTGGTTAGTGTAGGAAGCGGTGCTCCTAATGGAGGAAGTGGTACACAATATTTTGTAGGCGATTTTAACGGTAAAACATTTACCAACAGCAATGCATCAAAAGATGTTTTATGGCTTGATTATGGATGCGATAACTATGCAGGCATAACCTGGAGCAATGCCCCCAATAAAAGGCATTTGTTTTTAGGATGGATGAGTAACTGGCAATACGCAACCAAAGTTCCTACGGATAAATGGCGCAGTGCCATGACATTGCCACGCGAACTTTCTCTTCAAAAAACAAATAATGGTTATCGCGTAATAACGAGGCCTGCAAAAGAAACGGAGCAGCTGAGAAAAACAAATACGCCGGTTGAGATGGTAACAAAAAAAGAATATCCGTATTCAATGTGCGAAGTTACTGCCGACTTTGACCTTAGCAAAGCCACTACTGATGATTTTGGAATTGAGATCAGCAATTCTGTAATTGAAACATTACATATCGGTTATAACCGTACAAAAAATTGCTTTTATATAGACCGGACAAATTGTAAAGAAAAATCATTCTCAAAAGAATTTCCGGCGATACATTTGGCACCAAGAATGTTGAATAATAATCAAATTAAAATGCATCTGTATATTGATAAATCATCAGTAGAACTTTTTGGAGATGATGGCACTGTGATCATGACCGATACCTTTTTCCCTTCGGAAGATTTTAATAAGATCAGGACATTTGGCATAAATGGAGAGCCCCCTTTTACCGGTGGTAAACTATTTGAATTGAAATCTGTTTGGCATTAACCGATAGACAGGAATATAAACGCCCCTATTTTGATCCTTGCATTAAAACCATATTTTAAAAATATTTTTTACCAGCTACGATTGGCTGAGATGCTTGATACATTATCGTTTCGTTTACAATCTATCAGGCATAAAAAAGAAAATGAGGCTTATTTGCATCAGCATCCCGGAGTTCCTTTACCGGAAGATTATGTGTTATATGAAACCTACCAGTTAAACTACCGGAAATTTATTGAAGATGGCAAGCTGGCTGCCTCAGAGATCATCAGCTGGACCAACCCTTATATTCAAACAACAGAACCCCGAATACTTGACTGGGGTTGCGGTGCAGGAAGGATTACCCGTCATTTAGCAGCACTAAAACCCAACGCATCCATTTACGGTTGTGATACCAGTGAATCAATGATTGAATGGAACAAAATAAGTGACTCTACAACAACCTATTCAACCATCGATCATTTTACACCTGTATTATATGCACCGGGTTTCTTTAACCTTGTTTTTGGATTTTCTGTATTAACACATATTGATGCCTCACAACAAAAAGAGTGGCTGGAAGAACTGTACAGAATCTTAGATACAAATGGTATTCTATTGATTACCACCCAGGGAAATTTATATTTTCAAAAACTATTACCTGCTGAAAAAAAGAAACTTGCAAAAAAAGGAATGGTCACAAAATCATTTCAGAAAAAAGGGCACAGAATGATGTCTACTTATCATGATGCCATTCAATTCAAACAATTGGTAACAAAGTATTTTGATGTATTGGAATTTCACGAAGGTCAGATCAATAAAGAAAAAGCAGGTGGGCAGGATGTATGGGTGTTGAGGAAGAAATAATCTGCTAAAACATCCTTCCTAATTTAGGACAAGCGATACCATTATCTCCACTTCCAAATGCACAATTTCTGTAAGACATTGTAAGTTCAAAACCTCCCCTACTTTGAGAGGCAGTATTAAGTTTAGATATATTCACATCATAACTAAAACCAAAACCAAACTGTCCGTAATCAACTTTAATAGTTGGTATTACTGCATCATTCCATCTGTAAATACCGCCAAAATGTAAACTGGATTTATTAATATCATCATAATATTGATTTACCAGGGACCAGGTATAAAAACCACCAAACATAGCTTGCTTATTCCCGCCCTGCATGAATGCATCTGCATAAAAAGTAAATGCATTGTTGGCACCTGACTGAACCGTAACACCTCCATTTAGCCCCCATCTCCTTTCAAGTTTTACAGGATCATTACTGCTGCTGAATGAGACTGTTGGCTTGTTGGCATTGTACAGGCTTGCACCAATATAAAAGTTTCCGTTCTCACCGGCTGGTCTTGTAAACATGATACCGGCTGCCATTGTAAAATAGTTTTTCCCTGTTTGGGTTAATACCTGTT
>CANBSW010000087.1 GCA_947372235.1 Chitinophagaceae bacterium
AGCAGTTTATTAAAGATGTTATCATACTAACCCACTAAAATCGTAACAGCTTGACAGAAACCATCATTAACCTGGAATCCGTTAATCCCATTGAGTTCTTTGGTGTAAACAACGGAAAGTTAGATTTGCTGAAAAAGAAATTCCCATTATTAAAGATCCTTTCCCGCGGGACACAATTAAAAATGAGCGGGGCTCCTGAACAAATTGAAACAGCAAAAGAAAAAATTGATCTGATCATTCAGTACCTCGAAAGAAATGGCCACCTGAGTGAAAACTATTTTGAACAGATCCTTGGTGGTGATGATGCGGAAACAGTTGACAACTTCATCGATCGCAACCCCAATGATATCCTGGTTTTTGGACCTAATGGAAAAACGGTAAGAGCCAGAACACAGAATCAGAAAAAAATGGTGCATGCAGTAGACAGAAATGATATTGTATTTGCCATCGGACCCGCCGGTACCGGTAAAACCTATACCGCTGTTGCACTTGCGGTAAGAGCGCTGAAAAATAAACTGGTAAAGAAGATCATTCTTACACGCCCTGCAGTAGAAGCAGGAGAAAGCCTTGGTTTCTTACCGGGCGATCTTAAAGAAAAGATCGATCCTTATTTACGCCCTTTATATGATGCATTGGATGATATGATACCCGCCGACAAACTAGGCTATTACATGAGTACCCGCACCATTGAGATCGCACCACTCGCATATATGCGCGGACGTACCCTGGACAATGCATTCATTATTCTGGATGAAGCACAAAACACAAATGACCTTCAATTAAAAATGTTCCTTACCCGTATCGGAGCAAATGCAAAAGCCATCATTACCGGCGACCCCACACAGGTTGATCTTCCAAGAAATATGCGCAGTGGTTTGGAAAAATCTACACGCATCTTACAAAACATAGATGGCATAGCACATATTGAATTAACTGAGGAAGATGTGGTACGTCACAAACTGGTTAAAGCGATCATCAAAGCTTACGAGAAAGAACACGAAAAAGAAGAAGCACAACACGGCTCTAACCATCGGTGATTGTTTTGAATTTATTATTTTTAATGTTGAATTTTAAATGTTGAGTGTTTTTTAGAAAATTCATTCAACATTTAAAATTCAATATTCAAAATAATAGCTATTCGCCTAAGATCTCATGCCCCAACTTATCACGCTTGGTTTCAAGATATTTTAGGTTATAAGAGTTGGGATTCATTTCAATGGGAACGATCTCTACAATATCAAGTCCATACCCTTTTAATCCGGCGCGTTTGCGTGGATTATTACTCATCAGTTTTAAATTAGTGGCTCCCAAATAACGGAGTATCTGTGCACCAACACCATAATCCCTTTCATCCATACCAAAACCCAGATGAAGATTCGCTTCTACTGTATCCATTCCTTCCTCTTGTAATTTGTAGGCTTTTAGTTTATTGATCAACCCAATACCCCTTCCCTCCTGGTTCATGTATAAGATAATTCCCTTGCCTTCCTTTTCTACCATTTTCATCGCCGCATGTAATTGTTCACCGCAATCGCAACGAAAACTACCGAGAATATCACCGGTAAAACAACTGCTATGCACACGGGTTAATACAGCTTCATCCTTATCCCATGCTCCTTTTACCAAGGCAAGGTGCTCTGCACCTGATGTTTTTTCTTTAAACGCCACAAGAGTAAAATGCCCGTATTTGGTAGGCATATCCACCCTTACCAGTTCTTCGATCAATGAATCAATCCTTAGCCTGTAATCGATCAGGTCTTTGATTGATATGATCCTGAGGTCAAATTTCTTTGCTATCTCCATCAGCTGCGGCAATCGGGCCATCGTTCCATCCTCATTCATCACTTCTACCAAAACGCCGGCAGGTTCTAATCCCGCAAGTCTTGGAAGGTCAACCGCAGCTTCGGTATGTCCGGTTCTTCTTAAAACCCCACCCGTTTTTGCTTTTAAAGGGAAAATATGTCCCGGTCTTCCCAATTCTTCAGGTTTGGTATTAGGGTTAACCAGCGACTGTATGGTCTTGGAACGATCCTGTGCAGATATTCCCGTACTGGTTCCCTGACCAATGAGATCCACCGACACCGTAAATGCCGTTTCATGCAAAGAGGTATTGGAAGAAACCATAGGAGTCAGCTCCAGTTCTGCACAACGCTCTTCGGTAAGGGCGGCACAGATCAGCCCCCTACCTTCCTTGCTCATAAAATTGATCACTTCGGGAGTAGTATGTTCTGCCGCAATTATAAAATCACCCTCATTTTCACGATCCTCATCATCCACCACAATCACCATTTTACCATTACGAATGTCTTCAATCGCATTCTCGATCCTGTCTAACATAATTTGCTATTATCCCACAAAATTACAATCGATAGTTTAATATAAAGTGAATATTCAGTTTGAAAGGGGCCCTATTTACTTTCAAATGACAAATTCCTTCAAAAAACCAGTCATGGACTATATTAAACAAGTAATAAATAACTTTTTCAATAGTTTCGTATAACCCTGTGTAATACTTAATATTCAATGCTTCCCGGAATATCAAAAAAATCATTTTTTGATCAGTTTATCATTTTTTTAATCAACATTGAATTGATTTTATAACAATTTTTTCAAACCAGTGCCCATTTGCCGGCAAATTGATAAAATGAATGGATGAGAAATAATTTGTTAATATATCGTTAGTATTCAGAGTAAAATATTTGCTTTCTTTGCATTTGAAAAAATTAATACTATGCTTAGTAAAAGAATTTTGCAATTCATTCTGGTCGCTTTGCTTTTCCCGGCATTTACAAATGCTCAAACTACAACCAGTAGCTTGGGTGGGTCGGTAAAAACAAATACCGGAGAACCATTAGTTGGTGCAACTGTAGTTGTTACACATGAACCAACCGGAACCATTACCCGTGTTCAGAGCCGAACAGGTGGCCGTTTTGATGTGAGTAACCTCAATCCGGGTGGTCCATATTCAGTTGAAATAACCTTTATAAATTTCACAACTGAAAAGAAAACCGATATTTTCCTGAGTTTGGGAGATTCCTATAAAGTAGACATGGTTCTATCCAGTAAGGCGGCCAATCTTGCAGGAGTAACTGTAACCGGAACCAGAAAAACAACAGAATTTAATGGCAAAGGGGGATCTGAAACAGTGATCGGACGTGATAAAATGGCGTCATTACCCACAGTTGGCCGTAATATTTATGATTACCTGAGAGCGGTTCCACAAGCCCGCCTTATTCCCGGTAATGAAGGAGCTTTAACCATTGCAGGTCAAAATAATCGATATAATTCATTCTATGTAGATGGGGCAATTAATAATGACGTATTTGGACTGGCCAACTCCGGAACCAATGGTGGACAAACCGGTGCTGCACCGATCTCTATTGATGCGATCGATCAATTTCAGGTGGTAATCTCTCCTTATGACGCATCTGTTGGTAATTTTACCGGTGGCGGTATTAATGCCATTACCAAATCAGGAAGCAATAAAACAGAAGGTTCTGTTTATTATTTCTACCGTAACCAGAATCTGGCCGGATACGATCCAATACTTCCTAAGGAAACAACTGTCCGTTATCCAGACTTCACTAATAAAACCTATGGTGGCCGTGTAGGTGGAGCATTGATTAAAAGCAAGCTGTTCTATTTCTTAAGCTTTGAAAAGCAAAGAGACCAGACACCTCAACCCTATGATTTCACTACTTATAAAGGAAATACCAATACAGCTGCCGGTATTCAGGGACTTATTGATTTTGTAAAAACAACTTACAAATACGATATGGGCGAATACCTGAATAATATCAAATCATTAAATGCAGACCGCATTACTGCAAAAATTGACTGGAACATCAGCAACAAACAGAAATTATCTGTAAGCTATCGTTATAATAAAGGAGTTTCCACTTCCCCAAGTACCAACTCTGCAACTGCCATTAATTTCTATAATGGTGGTGTATACTTCCCTAGTACTACCAACTCTTTTTCAACTGAGTTAAAAAGTATCGTAGGAAGAAGTTCTACCAATAAATTGCTGATCACTTACAGTAATGTAAAGGATGACCGTTCTTTTATTGGTGATCCATTCCCAAGAACAGCGATCACAGATGGAAGTGGTACCATCACTTTTGGGTCTGAAAACAGTTCTACCCAGAATATCCTGATCCAGAAAAACGTGAGTCTGGTTGATAATTTTAAATTCAATATTGGCAGTCATGCATTAACTGCCGGTGTTGACTATGAATATTTTGATGATAAGAATGCTTTCATCCAAAATACTTTTGGTAACTACCGTTATGGTTCATTGGCTGCATTTACTGCAAACTCAGCCGCCCCTACTTCTTACCAGGTAGGTTATCCTTTAATCGATAATGATCTTACCGATAATACCGGTGCCGCTGCTAAATTTAAAGTAGCAAAAGGAGCTTTGTACCTTACGGATGAAGTTAGACCTACAGAAAATCTGACATTGAATTTTGGTTTACGTGCTGATTACTGGAAATTCTTATCTATTCCTGTAACAGATCCATTTACCAATGATTCTGCATTGTCTAAATTTGCCCAATACTATGACTTGAAAGGTGCAAAATCAGGACAGCGTCCTAATTTCCCGATCTCCTTTTCTCCAAGATTTGGATTTACTTATAAAATACCTGAAGAGAATATGACCATCCGTGGTGGATTTGGTGTGTTTACCGGTCGTATGCCATTGGTTTGGCCTGGTGGAACCTACAACAATAATGGTTTGTTTGTAGGCGGATTCACGGCCAGCGGTACAGCACTTGCTTCGATCCGTTACCGTTGGGATCCAACCAATCCGCTGGGAAGTATCTATACTGCAAATAGTGTAGGTGTTAGCTTAACAAAAGGACCTTTGAATCTGATCTCTAAAGATTTCAGAATGCCTAAACTCTGGAGAATGTCATTGGCTATTGATAAGAAATTTGAAAATGGCTGGTCTGGAACCATGGAAGGTATGTTCAGCAAGAACATCAATGAGATCAACTATACCAATATCAATATTCTTCCTCCAATTGGTATTTCACTCGGACCCGGCCCTCGTAATGTATACAACACAGAAAGTGCCAGTTTAGGTGCGAGAATACCGATCAGGGCTAACGGAACCAATCCTTATGACAATGCTATCCTTGTTTCAAACAACGATGACGGAGACAAAGGCTTTGCCTATAACTTCTCAGTAACTCTGGACAAGAAAACCAGAACCGGTTTCAATTTCAATTTCAACTATGCATATGGTAACTCTTTTGTATGGAATGAAAGTACCAGCTCTGTAAACCTTAGTCAGTGGGCCAATATTGAAGCTTCACAGGGAAGAAACTATACTTCACGCAATATTTCTGACTTTAGTCAGGGTCACAGGATCTTCGTTTACATCAACAAGAAATTCACTTATGCCCACAATACTATGGCAACAACTGTTGGTTTAGTATATACCGGACAAAGCGGAACTCCGGTAAGCTATACCTATAGCAGCGGAAGTGCTATCCGAGATGCCGGAACAAGTGGATTGAATGACCTGATCTTTATTCCTACATCTGGTGATATTGGAAATATGACCTTTCTTTCAAACACCATTGGAACAACCACTTATACGCCACAGCAGCAAAAAGACGCATTGGAAGCGTATATTCAGGGGGATGATTATCTGAGAAATCGCCGTGGCCAGTTTGCTGAGAGAAATGGTGCAAGATTACCTTTTACAAATACAGTGGATCTGAAAGTTACTCAGGACTTCAATGTAAAAGTTAGCGGACACCGTTACCAGTTCCAGCTTACCTGGGATGTGTTCAACTTTACCAATATGCTGAACAGGGATTGGGGTCGTAGCTATTTTGCAAGTTTTGATCAGTATGCATTGATCAATTTTGCAGGATATGTGAGCAATGCCAACCTTACTCCTCAGTACCGTTTCAACCCAACGCTCAAAAATCTCTGGAACTACAATACAAGTGCTGCCCCTGCGTATTCAAACCGTTGGATCAGTCAGCTTGGCCTGAGATTCAATTTCTAATTGCCCGTTTCGTATTTCATACTTAACATATTATAAAAAAACACGCTCTGAAAATGAGCGTGTTTTTTTGTTTTTATACCAAAAGATCGGCGGTAACCCTCCATTTTATTAGACTTATTCCCAATTAGTTAACATTTTTCTTTTTGGGGGACATTAATTATTTATTACGTTAATTAACAAAGTTTTTGTTTGGTATTTAAGCGGCATATTTGCAAAATCTAAAACTATCTACTATGCAATTCCTCAAGAGAATTTTCATGGTGTTGCCGGCATTATTAATTGCCATTGCATCATTAGCCCAGGTCACAACCGGTATTGTAACCGGAACTGTGAAAGATGTTAAATCCGTAGCTTTAACCGGAGCATCGGTAGAAGCAATTCATGAACCTTCCGGAACCAAATACAAAGCCGTTTCTTCGGGAACCGGTAAGTTTACCCTATCAGGTTTACGTATTGGGGGTCCTTACAAGATTACCATCAGTTATGTTGGTTTAAAAACAGAAGTTTTTTCTGATGTAACCATTCAATTAGGCGAACCATCTGTAATTGATGTAATGCTGGCTGAAAGTACTTCACAATTAACGGAAGTGGTAGTAAGTGGTGCCGCCAGAAAAGGGGCATTGATCTCAAAAGACAGAAAGGGGGTTTCAACCAATATTAATACCAGACTGATCTCTTCTCTACCTACCATCAGCAGACAGATCACAGATTTAACCAGGTTAGTACCTTCTTCAAACGGACTTTCGTTTGCGGGCCAGGATAACCGTGCTATTAATCTTACACTGGATGGCTCGATCTTCAATAACTCTTTTGGATTGAGTGCCTTAAATGGTGGTCAAACCAACTCTGCTCCTATTTCTCTGGATGCCTTACAGGAAATTCAGGTAAACGTTTCTCCTTATAATTTAAGAGAAGCGGGTTTTACAGGTGCCAGTATCAATGCTATCACCAAAAGTGGAACCAATACATTTCATGGTACCGGTTTTTATAACCAACGTAACCAGGGATTATTGGGAACAAAAGCAGGTACAGATGGTAAACAGGATGTAGTTACAACAGATTTTGATGTAAAACAATATGGGGTAAGTTTAGGTGGACCGATCATCAAGAATAAAGTATTCTTCTTTGCCAACTATGAAGCAGAAAGAAGAAATGATGTAGGAACTACTTTTACTGCAGATGCCAGTAACGGTGCTGCCGCTATCTCAGGAAATACAACTCGTGTTAAAGTTTCCGATCTGGATGCACTGGCTAGTTTCCTGAAAACCAAATTCAATTATGATCCGGGAGCATACCAGGGTTTTTCAGCTCCCACTAAAAGTGATAAAGCAGTTGCCCGTTTGGATGTGAACTTAAGCGACAAGCATAAACTGAGTATTCGTGGAAATTTATTGATCTCTAAAAGAGATGTAGTGATCAGTAATTCCGGTGTTGCCAATGGTACAAGAACAAGTAATAATGCAATGCCATTTGCCAATTCTTTTTATGTGATCAATAATAATATTTACGGAATTATTGCACAGTTGAACAGCCGTTTCAGCAATAAGATCAGTAATGAGTTAACCTTTGGTTATACTGCCAACAGAGATTTCAGATCGAGTAAAGGAGGCAATTTCCCTACTGTAGATATTCAGGACGGATCTGTGGCTTTAACTACTTTACCTCCAGCAACAATTCCTTCGGCACAAAGCAGCCAGAGCAGCACGTATATTTCTTTTGGTAACGATCCTTTCACGCCAAACAATTTATTAAGTACTGATACATGGCAGCTTAGCGATAACCTTACAGCGTATGTTGGTAAACATACCATTACAGCAGGCCTGGCTTTAGAAAGTTTTACTTTCACCAATGGTTTCACTGCCCAGATCAATGGTACCTATACCTTTAACAGCCTTACAGATTTTTATACGGCAGCAAATGCATACCTGGCAAATCCGGCTGCTACCACAAGCCCGGTTTATCTGAGAAACTATCAGGCAGCTTATAGTAATTTACCCGGTGGTGCCCCTTGGTTAGTAACTACCAAAGCACGTCAGATCTCTGCATATGTTCAGGATGAAGTAAATCTGGAAAGTAATTTCAACCTTACTTATGGTATCCGTTTTGAAGTTCCTTATTTTTCCGGATCAGGCTTTAGAAACGATCAGGTTGACAATCTGAATTTCATTGACAATACCGGAACGAAAGTAAATTTGAGTACTTCAGTTTTACCTTCCCCTAAATTAATGATCAGCCCGAGAGTTGGATTTAACTATGACCTTAAAGGTGATAAAAAAACCCAGATTCGTGGTGGTGTTGGTCTCTTTACAGGACGTCCTTCATTTGTATTTATCAGCAATCAAATGGGTAACAATGGAGTGTTAAATGGTTCTGTTAACGTAAACAATACAGCTGCCTATCCATTTAATCCAAATGCTCCGGCCAACTATCCAAGTTTTGTAGTTAATCCTGGAGTACCAACAGCAAGTTATAATATTGCCACTACTGAAAAAGACTTTAAGTTCCCGCAGGTTTTACGTACCAATATCGCAGTAGATCAGAAGGTCTTCACAGATATCATTGCAACTGCTGAGTTAATGTATACACAGAGCCTTTCTAACATCAATTATTATAATGCAAACCTTCAGCCCTCAACAACAAGATTTGCAGGACCTGATGGAAGGCCACGCTTTGCAGGTTTAGGTTTATCCGGTGCTGCTCAAACCAACGCACTTCGTATCAATAATGGTTTGAACGGTACCCCAAACCTGAGTGATGCAACTGTTATGGAAAGCGGTCCTTTGGGTGGTTCTATTAATGCAACGTTCAAATTAGAGAAACCAACCAAAGCTTCAGGATTGGGTTGGATGTTTGCCTACAACTTTGCAAGAGCAAGAGACTTGATGACTCCGGGTTCTATCGCTTCTTCCAGCTGGACAGGTATCAGAAGTGTAAATGGAAACAACTATGCAGATATGGCTTACAGTGATAATGAGATCCGTAACCGTTTCATTGCCAATGTTAACTATCGCATTGAATTTAAAAACACAGCTGCTTTACAGTTCTCATTATATGCACAGTCTCAAAATCAGGGACGTGTTTCCTATACCTATAGTGGTGACATGAATGGTGACGGAACCAGCGCTAATGACCTGATCTATGTTCCAAAAGATCAAAGCGAAATGAACTTCCTTGCATTAACAGCAAGTGGCGCTGCACCTGCAGCTACCATTCAGGAGCAAAAGGATGCATTTGAAGCATATATCAATCAGGACCCATACCTGAAAACAAGAAGGGGTAAATATGCTGAAAGAAATGGTTTGTTACAACCACATGTTTTGAGAATTGACTTTTCTACGCAATTAGAACTGTTCAGAAACATTGGAAAGAACAGACATACTATTCAGTTAAGGGCTGATATCTTCAATATAGGAAACATGATCAACCCTGCAGCAGGTGTAAGTTATTTTGTAAATACATTTAATCCATTGGCAGCAGCCGGTGTTGATGCAAATGGTGTTCCTGTATTCAGGATGAACAGGGTTAATAACTCTATCAACTACAGTACCTACAGAAAAAGTACATCCGTGAGCGATGTATGGTCTGCGCAAATTGGCGTGAGATATATTTTCTAAGAGCTTAACACAATTAGAAAGTCAAAATAAAAAAGTCAAAAGTCAAAACATGTTTTGACTTTTGACTTTTGACTTTCTAATTTTTAATTTTTAATTATCAATTCTTAATTAATTATCTCCCCCACCCCCATTTCAAAAACTCCGGAAATGCTTTGCCCCATGTAGGAACATCGTGTTTGCCATCTTCCAATTCGAGGTAGTGGATATGTTCATCGGTAAAGCCTTTGGCTTTTAATTCTATGATGAGATCTAAGGTATCATCAATCGAATCGATTACACCATTTTCATTTCTGTCGGCGGTTTCATCCAGTTTCCCACATTCAAAAAAGAATTGCAGCCATGGATGAAAATGCCCCTTTCGAACCTGCAAATGCATGAGCCTGTCAAGTTCATCATCGTATCCATCATCATACCCTTTTCGTCTCCACCATAATGAGCCGCTGAATAATCCTACTTTATTAAATTCACTGGCATGGTTCCATACAATATCCAAAGCGCTCAATCCTCCCAATGAAAATCCTGCAAATGATTTATGTTTGAATGAAGGCGTATGATATGTTTTGCGGATAAAGGGTAACAATTCCTCAAAAATAAATTTTGTATACAAACCTGCTTTTGCCCCTCTCCCGTTAAAGTCTGCCGAATAAGCAGTTCCATATTCCATTTTACGATCGGGACCGCAATGAATACCAATGCAAACAAGCGGCTCAATCTCTCCCTTGCTGAGCAGGCCATTCAGCAATTCATCAAAGGGCATTTTCAACAGATCCTGTCCGTCATTGATCAATAATAAACCCAATTCAGCACTAGCTTTAAAAGTGCGTGGGAGATATACATCTATCACTACATCACGCTCCAGGTATTCAGAACTGATCGTCCATTGTTCTGCTTTTACAGATAATAATTCAGTAACAGTAGTATCGGCCATATTTTCAAAAATAATGCAATGACAACTATTTCGTAAGAGTAAATCTCCACAAGACAGAAATTGATAATTAGAAATAATTGAAGACCTTCTTCTTATTTCAAATCAGTTTCGCTAAATTGACTACGAAAAGCTCACTGCAAGTTGATTAATAATATTAAAAATCATTTATGAAAAAAATAGGCATCCTGTTTGGACAGGAAAGAAGTTTCCCAATGGCTTTTGTGGAAAGAGTAAACAGTAAGAATATAGACGGTATAACCGCAGAGCCAGTAAGGATTGATAAAGTTATGCAGGGTGAACCAAGTGGTTATGATGTGATCATAGACCGCATTAGCCAGGACATCCCTTTTTATCGTGCCTTTCTTAAAAATGCCGCACTTTGTGGAACTGCCGTGATCAATAATCCATTCTGGTGGAGTGCTGATGAGAAATTCTTTAATAATTGCTTGGCCACAAAGATCAATGTACCCGTTCCTAAAACAGTGATCCTTCCTTCCCGTGATCTGCCACCGGATACTTCTGATCAATCATTCAGTAACCTTGCTTATCCATTGGATTGGGAAAACATTTTTAAATATGTGGGCTTCCCCGCTTATATGAAACCATTCGCAGGAGGCGGCTGGAAAAATGTTTATAAACTTACCGATATGGATGATTTTTTTGAGAAACACAGCGAAACACAACAGTTGGTAATGCTGTTGCAGGAAGAGATCATTTTTGAAGAATATTATCGTTGTTATTGTATTGGTGGCAAGCATGTAAGGATTATGTCTTACGAGCCACGTAATCCGCATCATCTGCGTTATGTGGCAGACTTTAAACCTTCTGAAGAGAAACTGGCAGAGATGACGGAAATCGTTTTACGTATCAATAAATATTTAGGATACGATTTTAATACGGTAGAACTGGCACTGCGTGATGGAGTGCCTTATGCCATTGACTTCTGCAACCCCGCACCCGATGCGGATATCAAAAGTGTTGGGCAGGAAAATTTCGACTGGGTAGTAGAAACCTCAGCTAATTATGCCATTGAAAAAGCACAATCTCTCATAGAAGGTGGCGATAATCTTACCTGGGGAGAATATGTGAAGAGGGGAAGTAATGGGCAGAAATTGTATTAGCGTGGAATCGTGAGACGTGAGACGTCAGTCGTGAGTATTGATTGTTTATTTAATTGATTTCTCACTATTGACTACTCACGACTGACGTATGACGAAAAACACATCAATCATCATCGAACAACAGAGCCATGGTAAATCCGAATTTTAATCATTTCACACTTGGAGTTGAGGAAGAGTACATGGTACTTGATCCAATTACTCGTGAATTGAAAAGTCATGAACAGAAAATTGTTCAGGAAGGACAGAAAATACTGAAAGACAAAGTAAAAGCTGAGATGCACCAGGCTGTGGTAGAAGTGGGAACCGATATCTGCGCCAATATAGAAGAAGCGTTTAATGATGTAGCTTCTTTACGCGGCAATATTGCCCAGATCGCGGGTGACCTGGGATTGTGGATAGGAGCATCTGGCACACACCCTTTCAGTCATTGGGAAACACAATTGATCACAGACCATGCACGCTATAATGAAATTGTAAATGAATTGCAGGAAGCTGCGCGGAGTAATTTAATTTTTGGGCTACATGTGCATGTAGGTATGGAAGACAGAAGAATGGCCATACATATTGCCAATACAGCTCGTTATTTTCTCCCGCATGTATATGCACTGAGTACCAACTCTCCCTTTTGGGAAGGCAGGGAAACGGGATACAAATCTTTCCGGACAAAAGTTTTTGATAAATTTCCAAGAACAGGGATCCCTGACTACTTCGACAATATTGAAGCTTATGAGAATTATGTAAACCTGTTGATCAAAACAAAATGTATCGACAATGCCAAGAAGATCTGGTGGGATCTTCGTGTGCATCCCTTCTTTAATACCGTAGAATTCAGGATCTGTGATGTACCGATGACGATCAATGAAACCATTGCCATTGCTGCACTTTTTCAGGCAATCTGTGCTAAAATTTATAAACTGCGTAACCAGAACCTGAATTTCATGATCTACCAACGCTCACTCATTAATGAGAACAAATGGCGTGCAAGCAGGTATGGCATTGATGGTACATTGATCGATTTTGGTAAGGAAACTGAAGTAAATACCAAAGAACTGATCTATGAATTGCTCGATTTTGTGGATGATGTGGTAGATGATCTTGGCAGCCGCCATGTGATTAATTACATAGCTAAAATATTTGAAATAGGAACCGGTGCCGATCGTCAGCTGGGTATTTACCGGGAATCAGGTAGCCTGATCAATGTGGTGGACTATATTCACGATCAGTTTTTAAAGGTTTGATATACCAAAAAATCATATTATGAATCCTGTAACAGTTGCTTACAGGTTTTTTTTGTAGTTTAAAATGTTAAAAAAAAGGAAAATCAGGGCAACGAACTAACTTGCCGATGTATCTATATATTGCCTAAACTTTCTAAACCCCTTCCAGGTGAGCGAAGAGTACGAACTTATTAAAGGCTGCATCAACAAGGATGCACGAAGCCAACGCATGCTGTTTGACAGATATGCCGGTAAAATGATGAGCGTATGTCTGCGCTACGCCAACGATTCAATGGAGGCTGAGGATATGATACAGGATGCATTCATCAAAGTGTTCCAGTACATAGGCCAGTTTAAATTTGAGGGGGCTTTTGAAGGATGGATCAGGAGGATCGTGGTTAATACGGCCATCAGACATCTGGAAAAGAAGAAACTGCACTTCAAAGACATTGACGACAACAGCCAGAACGCCCCACAGATTGACGCACAGGCTTATTCACACCTGGGACAAGCTGACCTTATGAGACTGATCAACCAACTGCCCGATGGCTACCGGTTGGTATTTAACCTGAATGCGATTGAAGGGTATAGTCACGAAGAAATAGCAGAAATGCTGAATATACAACCCGGAACCAGTCGCAGTCAGTTAGTAAAAGCTAGAAAAATGTTGCAACAACAAATCTTACAATTGCAAAAAATTGCTGTATAGAATGAACGATACCCAATTTGACGATTACTTCAACGATAAACTCAAGGACTTTGCTGCGCCCGTGCCGGCAGGTTTGTGGGATAAGGTCGCTGAAGGTCAACTTGACCAGTTCATTGGAAGCAGTTTAAGGGATGCAGAAGCGCCTGTGCCTGCAGGATTGTGGGATAAGATCTCAGATGCTCAATTCGATAATTTTATTGGTGATCAATTATACGGTCAAACCGTACCTGTGTCTGCCGGTTTATGGGATAAGATCTCAGACGGGCAGTTTGACAATTTTGTTGGCGGACAATTACAAGATCATCAGGCACCGGTTCCGGCAGATATGTGGGACAGGGTAAGTGATGGACAGTTTGATAGTTTTATCGGAGAAAAATTATACGACCATACTGCACCGGTTCCTGCCGGTTTATGGGATAACATAAACGATGCACAGTTTGATCAGTTTGTTGCCGGACAGTTCAAAGATCATGAATCACCGGTTCCTGCCGGTTTATGGGAGAAGGTAAAACCTGAAGAAGATAATGACCGTGTTGGTTTTATCTGGTTCCGTTATCCTGCCGTTGCTGCTATTTTGATTGGTGTTATGCTTGCCTTAGGTACATGGGCAGGGTATCGTTTTTATCAATCACAAAAGAAAAATGAGGCTGAACAAACCATAGTCAATCCTTCCAATAAAAAAGGAAATGCAGAAGGTAGCACATCTACGGAATCAACAGTTACCCCTGAGCAGAACCAGCAATCAGTTCCTGTTACACCGTCAACCACGGTTGATGCAACAACAAAACAAGCACCTGCTGAGCGTTCGACCACTACGGTTCCGGCAACTACCGATGCAGGCAATACTCCTGACGCTAAAAAAGTATTTGAATCAAGCAGTGAAGTATCTGTTTCAGGCACGGCTAAAAAGAAATCTTTGCGGATAAATGGCGATTTGAATGTATCTCCTAAAAGTCAATCAGGATTGAATCTGAAACCACCTGCCGATAAGAATGATCTCAGTTACAGTTCTTACGATATCTTCAAAAATAAGATTGCCGTTACACATACAAACGACAATACAATTGATGAAGATAACGGCATTCCTGTTGAGCCTTATCAGCAGAACCTGTTAACTGCGGTTACCATTCCATCAGGGATAAATAAGAATATGAGTATGTTAGACAGGCAGCTGTCTACATTAAATCATACCAGCCAATTCAGAAATGTGATCATCTGTCCTTCTGACAATAAAAACAAAAATACTGACCTCTATCTTGAGGCATGGGGGTCTCCGGATCTTGTTTTTAAATCTGTATCTAATGTATCAGCTACCCCGCTTTTCCTGAGCAGAAAAGACAGTAGTGAGAGCATGCAGATCAGTTATTCGGCCGGATTGCGTTTGGTAAAACCTCTCACCAATAATATCATTTTAAAAACCGGTATACAATATTCTCAGGCTAATGAAAAATATGTGTACCGCACAGAGAATGAAGTAAAAACTACAACCGTTGTTACTTTAAGAACGATTATCCGTGGCCCGGGAGATACGGTTATTGTAAAAGATACAAGCACTTTACAAACCATCGGATTTAAGAACAATACGGTAAAGAACCGTTACCGCAGCTTTGATATACCGGTAACCATCGGCTACCAGTTTGGTGATGATGACCTGAAATTCGGCATTAACGCCGGGGTGATGATCAATCTGTCTTCCTGGTATGAGGGGGTGATACTGGACAGTTCACTCGCTACAGTTACGCTTAACAAAACAGGAAATAATGTGTATAAAACCAATATCGGAATAGGATTATATGGAGGTGTGAGTGTAATCAAGCGGTTGAGTGATGATATGCATATTTTCTTTGAACCTTATTTCAGGTATGGATTATCGAATATGACAACCAGCCAGTCTAAATACAACCAAAAATTCAGTGTAGGTGGATTGGCTATTGGTTTACGAATAAATTTAAACCGGAATTGATGGGCAACATAAGGTGTGTAAATGGTATCTTATTAACGGAAGATATTTAGTTATGAAAAAAATATTACTCATTATTGGTAGCTTGTTTGTACTGTTCTTTTCGTCGTGTACGAAAGAATTGTCAGACAATTTTAATACCTATACCAATCATCCGTTGAATGATACCACATGGATCAAGAACCTGACTCCCTCTGTTTCTATCAATGATCTTTTCGACCTTACAACTCCAGGTATTATTATAGATTCTTTCAATCTGAACAATTCGGGCACCTTGAAATATGGCGACAGTTTAGAGATCTCTTATGATGGCGGCTCTTTTGTAACACCGGGTTCACAAATACTGCCTACTGATTCTGCAAGAATCGAAATCATGCCATTGAAAACCAAGGGTGATTTTATTAAAACATTCAGACCCACCACCACAGCCAATGGCAGTTTGCTGGAAACAGGCGGCGGATACTTTATTCGTGTAACCAAGAACGGAAAAGAGCTTGCAGTAGCAACCAACAGAACCGTTGAAATTAAGTTTAATGATCTGGATTCATCCAGACCGAATATGCAGGCTTTTTATGGTAAAGAAGGGTTTCCTGTGCCGTTAAAAGGGATAGATACCTCTTATTCCTGGATCAGGGATTTTGACACTACCTATCTTGAAACATGGGCAAAGCAGAGCAATAATCCACTAGTATCTTCTTACTACGGATACAAACTGAAAACTAAAAATTTACGATGGGTTACTGCCGACAGGTATATAGACAGTACGCTTCCTAAAACAAAAGTGACCGCTATTCTATCGCCTAATTTTACCAATAAAAATACAGCTGTTTTTGCGGTATTTAATAATCAGAAAACAGTGGTTAATTTAAAAGGAGATTATCCTTCCAGATCATTTAATACCATCAATATTCCTTTGAAGAGTTCTATTAAACTGATATCCTTATCTAAAATTGGCAGTGATTATTATCTTGGGGTGAAAGATATTAGTAGTGTAGCAACGGTAACCAGTTATACCATTGTACCTGTTTCTAAAACATTAAAAGAAGTTATTACATACCTGAATAGTTTGTAAAAGAATGTTCACTCCAGAACATATACCGGGGGGTATAGTGAAAGGGCCGCATAACTACAGCGGCCCTTATTTATTTTTTAAAATCGAACAATGTAGCGGTAAAAACAGCACGTTCTCTTTTCTTGAAGATCACATTCCAGTTTCCGCGATACCTGAGAATTTTAGGAACCGTTAAGCCTTCAAATTTTGTCATTTCCACTTCCATACTCACATCAAAATCATATGCGAAGCCTGCTTTATAACTGAGTGAATAATTACGGGCCAGTACTTCCAGCGTTTTCATATCAAACCAGGTAACCATCTGATCAACCACTACCCTGTTACTTTTTACTTTGTCTTCTTTGGGCGTGATAGAAAACAAATAACTAAGTACACCATGAAACTCAACCACATCTAATTTATAATCGTAGAGTTTATGTGCATCATCATCATACAGATCAAGCTTATCACCAATTAAGGGTATACCGGGTATTTTTTTACCGGGATTAAAGAATAACATTTTCAATTGTTCCTTATGTTTATCCATTCCTGACTTATTACTGGCATTCAGACTTCTTCC